>JAFXIM010000034.1 GCA_017533165.1 Eggerthellaceae bacterium | reverse complement strand
GGAAAGCACTGCGAAAGCGGCGATGCCGTAGTGGTCGACATGCCCATGCAAAAGCCAGACATCGGCGATGTCGTGTGCGTATTTGCCACGGGCGCATATTGCTACACCATGGCAAGCAATTACAACGGTCAGCCGCGCCCGGCCGTGGTGTTCGTGCGTGATGGCAAGGCCCGCGTGGTCACTCGCCGTGAAACCTACGCCGATCTGTACGCGCGCGACCTGTAAGAACCCAAGCCTCAGGAGGGCGGCCTTGCCCTCAGGCCACCACAGTGTAATTAATTGGTAGAATTGCGTGGTGCAATTACTTCGTATAAAGGAGACCCCATGACGGTAAAGGTAGGTCTGGTTGGAACCGGCACGGTGGGTGGCGGCTGCGTCCGCATCCTGCTGAAGCACGCCGCAGATTTCGAGCAGCGCTATGGCGTTGACATTGAGCTTGTTCGCGTTTGCTCGCGCCGTCCGAACCAGTCCGAGGAGCTGGGCATCGGCCATCTTTACACCAACGACTACAACGACATCGTCAATGATCCTGAGATTGATATCGTCATCGAGCTTATCGGCGGCACCACCGTTGCCTACGACATCGTGAGCAAGGCTTTGGCGAACGGCAAAAGCGTGGTCACAGCCAACAAGGCGCTGTTGGCAGCTTATGGTGAAGAGCTGGCGGAGCTTGCCATGGAAAAGGGCGTTGAGATCGCTTTCGAGGCAAGCGTCGGCGGCGGCATTCCCATTATCGGCCCCCTGAAGAACTCCCTTATTGCCAATGACGTCGAAACTGTCATGGGCATCGTGAACGGTACTACCAACTACATGCTCACGCGCATGACCGAAGACGGTTTGAGCTATGAGGATGCCCTCAAGGAAGCTCAGGAGCTGGGTTACGCTGAAGCTGACCCTTCGGCAGATGTTGACGGTTTCGATGCGGCGGCGAAGATCTCCATCCTGGCCTCCATCGCGTGCAGTTCGCGCGTTTCGATGGACGACGTGTACACGCGCGGCATCACGCGCATCTCTCCGATCGACCTTGAGTCGGCTGCTGAAATGGGCTACGTGGTCAAGCTGCTTGCCATCGCGCATCGCGCTAAGGACGGCGTTGACGTACGCGTCCATCCCACCATGATCCCCGTTGACCATCAGCTGGCGAAGGTCAACGGCGTGTTGAACGCCATCTACGTGATCGGCGACTTCGTCGGCGAAACCATGTTCTTTGGCTCTGGCGCAGGCTCTCATCCCACGGCAAGCGCGGTGATGGGCGACGTGGTTGGTCTTGCCCGTCGCGTAGCTGCCGGCGTTAAGCCCGCCGCCGGAATCGATCCCATTATGGGCTGCAAGGCGGGGGAGAAGGTGCCCATTCAGTCTGTAGACGAACTGGAAATGAAGTACTACATCCGATTCCCCGTTGCCGATCGTCCGGGCGTGCTGGCGGCTATGGCGGGCGTGTTCGCAAAGCACGACGTGAGCGTGCACTCGGTTCTTCAGAGGGGCAAGAAGCAAAACGGCACGGTGAACATCGTGTACGTTACGCACGTTGCCCAGGAAAAGGCGATAACCGCCGTACTGGACGAAATCGCTGGTCTTGACGACATCCTGCACGGTGAGCCTTCGCTCATTCGCGTAGAAGAGTAGAGCCTGCCTTCATGAGTGGTTTTTCCCACATCGGGGTGATCTTCGATTGCGACGGCACGCTCATCGACTCGATGGCGGCTTGGCGCGCCCTTGAGGAGGACTTAGCCGCGCGTGCGGGGCGTGAATTTACGCGTGAAGACGCCGATGCGCTTACTGTTCGCACCATTCCCGAATGCGGTGAGTACGTTCATGAGAAGTTCGGTTTGGGTGACAGCCCGGCTGATGTGGTGCGAATGATCGATGAGTTCATGCTTGCCTTCTACAGCACGCGAGCCGAGCTGCGTCCCGGTGTGAGGGCCTTTGTCGAGGGCCTTGCTGCCCGCGGGGTTCACATGACGGTCGCCTCCTCCACGCCAAAGCCTTTGCTCGAAGCAGGTTTGGCCCATGTGGGCCTGAGCGAGTTTCTTGAGGCAATCGTGTCGGTTGATTGCGTGGGGAAGAGCAAGCGCGAGCCTGCGGTGTATGATCACGCAAGGTCTGTTATGGGTACCGATTTGCGTTTTACCTGGGGTTTTGAAGACGCTCTCTACGCCGTGCAGACCTTGAGTCGTGCCGGATACCCCGTCGTGGGCGTTTACGACGATGACCTTGCCGGAACGTATGAGGCTCTCGTCGCTCATGCTGACGTGGCCATTCGATCATTTGAGGACCTTTCCGTCGAGCGTTTCCTCGAATTCGTCCAGTCTCGCGCGTAGCTTTGCTCGTCTCTGTGGCGCTAGGATTTGCGGCATCTGACCCTGCAGCACTTGCTTGCAAGACACCCGACCTCGCGGCGTTTGAATGGGCGGTCAAGTCACCTTTTGTTTTCACCTTTCGCTTTCAAGCAACTGATCGATGACGGTTTCCGAGGGTGTTTTCCTCGCTTCCTACAATGTGAGCACGCTGTAACGGACACGGGTTCAAGGAGGCGTGGATGGAGCGCTTGGAGAAGGTAAAGAGGTATCTGGAATCGGAGGATTTTGACGAGGCTAGCCCCCTTCCGATCCCCTTCAAGGTTTTCGGTGGTTTTTGCATTGTCTGCGCAGTGGTGTTTGCCTTCGGCTTGGCTTACGACGTCTCGTACGTTATGAGCCGTTTTCGCTCAGGTGCTTTAGGCGCTGAGGGCGTGTCTGCCGTTGTAGTCACCTTCCTTCATTTGGGTGTCTTGCTTGCGTTGATGCTTAGCACCGTCCTGCTGGGAATTCGTCTCCTGACCGATAACCGTGCATATGCGGCTCGCGCGGCTGG
>JAFXIM010000003.1 GCA_017533165.1 Eggerthellaceae bacterium | reverse complement strand
GAGTGTCCGTAGAAGCGCGTGTTGATGGCGATGCGCGTTGGTTTTATTGCGGCAAGCTGCTCGAGCAGCTGCGCGTGGCGTGCGTTACGCGCAGGCCAAGGCAAACGACCGCCCAGAAGCGGCTTGCAGGGCAGGCGGAGCACCTCTACGCCATCGGCTTGGATTTCGTGTTCAGGATGTTCGGGGGCAAGCCTGGAAGTCATCACGACGACGCGGCTGCCTCGTGCTGCGAGCTCTTTGGCCAGGCCTGCGGTGTAGGACTCGACGCCGCCCATGTGGGGGGCGTACAGAGCCGAGAAGATCGCGTATGTATGCTTGCCTTCGGTCACTGCAGACGTTAGTTGGCGCTTGCCGAAGGCGCGTCGACCCCAGATGCCAAGGGCTCGGTGGCTGCGGCTGCGTTTGCCGTGTTGCCGGTGCGCTTACCTTCTCCACTTAAATCATGGGCCAGATTTGCGTTGATCTCACCTTGGGCCTTGTTTGCCAGGGCCGCTTCCTGCGTGAGCTTTTCCACTTTGCTCTTGAGCTGCGACACCTCGATGCTCAGGGTGAAGAGCTTCATCAGCAAAAGGAAGATGAAGAAGGTGAACAGGAAGTTGGTGGTGAGATAGATGCCGAGAGCGTTTGTCACCGCGTCGGCGACGCCGGGGAAGAGGCTGATGAGCAGGATGATGCCCGACAGCAGGATCCAGAAAACGGAGTCTTCGATGCGCGCCTTGGACTTGCGGATGCGGCGCAGGATGAGCGTGGCGGTGAACAGCGACGCCAGGATGAGGATGATGCGGAATTCGAATGTCATTTATGCCTTGCCCTTCGAGGTCAGCTTGGTGCGGAAGAACTGGATGAGCAGCACGGAGAGCATGATGCGCACCATGTAGCGCACGGAGTTGGCGGCGGTGAGGTAGCTCTTGCCCGCGCTGCGCTCGTCGACCGTGACCTGCACCTCCTTGATGCGTGCGCCGGCGCTGCGGATGAGGTAGGCGATGGTGTCGGGTTCGGGGGAGATGTTGATGCTGAAGGCGAAGAGCTCCATCATGCGGCGGTCGAAGCAGCGCATGCCCGAGGTGGGGTCCTTGATGGTTTTGCCGGTCGTGAGCTTGATGGCAAATGCGATGAGCCGGCTGCCTATCATGCGCGCGGTGTGGGGCTTGGGCTCGGTCACGAAGCGCGAGCCGATGACGATGTCGTTGTCGGCCATCTCGGCCACGAGCGCGTCGAGGTACTCGGCGCGGTGCTGCTTGTCAGCGTCGAATTGCACGGCGTAGTCGTAACCGTTGCGCCACGCGTACATCATGCCCGTCTGGAAGGCTCCCGCAAGCCCCAGGTTCACGGGCAGGTCGATCACGTTGAAGCCGCGCTCCTTGCAGATGGCAAGCGTTGCGTCCTTGGAGCCGTCGTTCACGACGACGTAGTCGTAGCCCGCGCCCATGATGTCGGTGACGACATCCTCGATAGTTGCCTCTTCATTGTAGGCAGGCACGATGATGAGGGTGCGCTGCGTATTCAAATTGCCCCCGATTCCCCGATTGCTTTCTGGCTTTCAAGCTCGTGGCGCCTGCATGATCGCGCATGTGCTCGAGTGCGATCTCGAACATCCTGGATGCTTACCCCGACGTACGGTTTCGCGCTTGCGCGCCGATGCTTTGTGCAAGCGTGCGGCCCTTTTAACTAGTCCTTAATCATACCACCACAGAGGCCTCGTAAAATGCTTTTGTGTAATGGGCAGTTGTTTACTTCCGTTCTGGGCGTAATTGTTTTACAAGAGAGCCTTGGTGTGGTAAACATAACCTTTGGCTTTTCAAGCCACAAGTAAGATCGTTGGTTGGGAGAATACATATGAGCCGTATGGTCGGTACCGTGTCCCGTGGCCTCCGCGCCCCCATCATTCGTGCGAATGACGACCTCGTCGAAATCGTTTCCGACTGTGTCCTTGAGGCTGCTCGTCAGGAAGTTGACGGCTTCGAGGTTCGCAATCGTGACATCGTCGCGATGACTGAGGCAATCGTTGCCCGCGCGCAGGGCAATTACGTGTCTGTCGATGACATCGCCGCAGACGTTCGCGAGAAGCTTGGCGGTGAGACCATTGGCGTCATCTTCCCCATTTTGAGCCGCAACCGCTTTGCTATCTGCTTGCGTGGCATCGCCGCCGGCGCGAAGAAGGTCGTGCTCATGCTGAGCTATCCGTCTGACGAGGTCGGCAACCACCTCATCGATGTGGACATGATGGACGAAAAGGGCATTGACCCGTACCGCGATGTCCTGTCCCTTGAGCGTTACCGTGAGCTGTTTGGAGAAAACAAGCACACCTTCACGGGCATCGACTACGTTGCTTATTACGAGAGCCTCATCCGCGAGGCTGGTGCCGACTGCGAGATCGTGTTTGCAAACGACCCGCGTGCCATTCTCGACTACACCAAGAACGTCCTGTTCTGCGACATTCACACCCGCGCACGTACCAAGCGCCGCCTGCTCGCAGCTGGTGCTGAGTGCGCTTTGGGTCTTGACGAAATCATGACCGCTCCCATGGGCGAGAGCGGCTACAACGAGCTCTACGGTCTGCTCGGTTCCAACAAGGCGACGGAAGACACCGTCAAGCTCTTCCCGCGCGACTGCCAGGACCTGGTGGACGACATTCAGGCCAAGATCCTCGCTGAGACCGGCAAGCTGGTCGAGGTCATGGTGTATGGCGACGGTGCTTTCAAGGATCCGGTTGGAAAGATTTGGGAGCTTGCTGACCCGGTTGTTTCTCCGGCTCACACCGCTGGTCTTGATGGCACGCCTAACGAGCTCAAGCTGAAGTATCTTGCTGACAACGATTTCGCCGAGCTGTCTGGTGAGGCCCTGCGTGATGCGATCAAGGCTGAGATTCAGAAGAAGGATGATGACCTGGTGGGTCAGATGGCATCCGAGGGCACTACGCCGCGCCGCCTGACTGACCTCATCGGTTCGCTGTGCGATCTTACTTCGGGATCCGGCGACAAGGGTACCCCGATCGTTTACATCCAGGGTTACTTTGACAACTACACCACCGAGTAGGCGGGCGTCTGACAAATATTTGAACCTTGAGAGGGCCGACTGAGGAGTCGGCCCTCTGTGTTTTCCCGGTAGCCCATTTTCCGATCAAATCCGCAGTGTTTCAAATTACGAACGTCTGTGCTAATATAGAACAGACGTTTGTCGATAGCTTGTGAAGGGGGGTAGCGTGACTCGGAGGGTGGTGCTTGGCATTGACCCTGGCTTGGCCAATACGGGTTGGGGTGTTGTGGCGCAGGACGGATCGCGTTTGAGCTGTGTGGCTTACGGCTGTGTCTCCACGCCTGCTGGCGCGCCTTTAGAGCAGCGCCTCCTGAAGATCCACGACCAAATTGCCGCCGTGATCGATCGCTTTTCCCCGACATGCGTCGGCGTTGAAACGGTGTGGTTTGGGCAGAACATCTCTGCAGCCTTCGGTACGGGGCAGGCGCGCGGAGCAGCTCTCGTTGCCTGCGCAGAAGGCGGCCTTGTGGTGGGGGAATTCTCTCCGAAGCAGATCAAGCTCGCTGTCGTCGGCAAGGGCGGGGCTGAAAAGGCCCAGGTGCAGTATATGGTGCAGCGTCTGCTCAACCTGCCAGATGCCCCCAAGCCCGACCATGCAGCTGATGCCCTGGCTGCTGCTATTTGCTACACCACGCATGATGGCTTTGCGCATGCGCGCGCTCGCTACGAAAAGCTTGCAACTGAAAGGACGTGTGGATGATCGCCTTTCTCAACGGACCCCTTGCGGGTATAAGCCTTCAGGCCGCCTATGTGGAAGTAGGCGGAGTTGGCTATCAGGTACTGATGTCTCAGCTATCCTTGTCTCGTTTGCCCGAAGCGGGCTCGCCCGTGCGTGTGCTCACCTACCTGCAGGCTGGGGAAAGCGGCTTGGCTCTCTACGGCTTTCTTCGCGAAGATGAGCGCGCCTTGTTCGAAAAGCTCATAACGGTAAGCGGTGTTGGCCCCAAGGTGGCCCTGGCGGCGCTTTCCTCATACGAACCTGCTGATTTTGTAGCTGCGGTTGCCGCAGGTGACATAGGCGCCGTGCAAAAGGTCCCCGGAGTGGGTAAGAAAACTGCCTCCCGTATCATTTTGGAGTTGAAGGGTTCCTTGGATCCCAGTGCTCTTAGCCTGTTTGATGCTGCAGGGGAGCCCTCCTTTGCTGGGGCAGCCGGGCGCCCAGCTACCGCCGTGTCCGGGTCTGGGGCTGGTGGATCGGATTACAGGGACGTGGCCCACGCACTCATGGGCATGGGCTTCTCTCCTGCTGAAGTAGACCTCGCTTTGGAAGACGTCCCGGCTGGCTCTTCGGAAACGGCAGCACTTCAGCATGCGCTCAGGCGCCTGGGAGGCAGGTAAAGGTGGTCTTTCGTTTGCGTGATATGGCTAACTTGCACGGTTAGGTGGATGGAATGGGAATCGAAATAGAGGGTCTG
>JAFXIM010000033.1 GCA_017533165.1 Eggerthellaceae bacterium | reverse complement strand
GGAAACTACGCGTGGCAGAGTTATTCGCCGGTGTGGGAGGTTTCCGGTTGGGGCTTGAGGGCGCAGGCATGGAGGTCGTTTGGTCCAATCAGTGGGAGCCGCCTGGAACGCCTGGCAGGCAGTTTGCGTGGCGTTGCTATGAGGCGCATTTCGGAGTTGGCTCGTGCGTCAACGAAGACATCGAAATTGTTCTTGACCAGCTGGAAAGGGGAGAGCGCGATTTTCCTGCGTTTGACCTTTTGTGCGGCGGATTCCCATGCCAGGACTATTCCGTCGCGGTCAGCGGCCGGTCTCAGGGCATTCAGGGAAGAAAGGGCGTGCTCTGGTGGCAAATCGTTCGAATGCTTGAGCTGAAGAAGCCGCATTACGTCCTTTTTGAGAATGTCGACCGCTTACTGAAATCGCCCTCCAGCCAGAAGGGGCGCGACTTCGCCATCATCCTGAACAGCCTTGATCAGCTTGGTTACCGCGTTGAGTGGCGGGTGGTCAATGCCGCCGATTACGGGTTTCCCCAGCGCCGCAGGCGGGTCTTCATCTTTGGGGAGCGCCTGCCTGCATTCTGCAATCCGGAGGATTTGCTGTTGCGCTCAGGCGTCCTTGCGCGCGCCTTCCCCGCTAAAGCAAAGGGGGAGGTCAGAAGCGACATCTCCATATGCGGAGAATTGGCACAAATCTCAAGCTCATTTGGCATTGGTGCCAAGAAGCCGGCGTTCCTTGAAGCTGGCATCATGCATAACGGGCATGTGAGCACAGTTTCCGTAAGCTCCGTCTACGACGGATCCACTCGGGTGCTTGGCGATGTCCTGCTGCCAGACAAGGACGTTCCCGAAAGCTATTACATTAGCGATGCCTCGCTTGAGCGCTGGGCATACCTCAAGGGAGCCAAGAAAGAGCGACGCGTCTGCAAGCGCAACGGCTATGCCTACACATACTCAGAAGGTGCCGTGGCGTTTCCAGACGATCCCGACAAGCCGTCCAGGACCATCCTGACTGGCGAAGGGGGAGTGAGCCCTTCTCGTTTCAAGCACGTCATCAGGGCATCGGGCGGCACGCTCAGGCGACTTACGCCCGTTGAGGTCGAGAGGTTGTTCGGGTTCCCCGACAACTGGACGAACACCGGCATGACCGATTCTCAGCGCACCTTCTGCATGGGCAATGCACTTGTTGTCGGCCTCGTGCGCCGCATCGGGAAAGAGGTTTGCTGATGAAGCGACCAGCCCGCATATCCGGCATTTCACGTGTGGGTAACGGTTTGTTGCTTCACCCAATATCCGGGCAATACATCTTCCATGAACGCAAATACGACAGTCCGAAAGACCTCGCTTTCACGTGGGCAATTCCTGCCTGCGGGGGTTGTGTTTTGGAAGCCATGAAGATTTGGAACATAGTTCCAGAAATTAGTTGTTCAAGTTTGCGTGCACTTCGCGTTGTTAAGCACACGCGCTTGGCCGTGAGGCACATGCGAGCAAACATGGATGCAAAGAAAAACAATATCTAAGGAAGGTGAACATAATGGAGAAAACAACGAGATATGCAGAGATTCCCCAGCTCAAAAAGGGTGTCGCCTTCAGCGATCCCAGCTATGACAGCACGGTATGGTGCTGCTACCAAAAGGAATTCCACCCTTCGAGTGGCTGGGTCATGAAGATGGAATCCACGCGCGACGACGACGGGTACGTCGATTTCGCCCTATCTCTCGGGAGGAAGACGACGATGAGCGGTCTTAGGGTTGTGGAAGACGAAGAAGGCGCGGCTATCCATCATTACAAGCACCACGAAATCGAAAGCAAGGAAATCGGCATTGATACGGCGAGGGTCTTCGTCGGGAGCCTCGACAACTTCGAGAAGTGGGGCGAGGATGCATCGATCTACACAGCCGCAGACGGTCTCTTCGGAGACTTACAGATCATTACCTGCAAAGGGGAGGATGAGCCCGCGGGCTTTCTTCTCATGGGTGCCGTGGACGGCGACATAACCAGCGAGGATGACCTGTTCCGCACCATTACGGCGGGTTTCGACGGGCATGAGATCGACAAGCTTCGATTTGAGAAGCTTACGAATCGAGAGGACCTTCAGCTGAGGATGGAACTTGCGAAGGAGATCAAGCAGGCAAAGGCCTTCGAGAAATCCGACAAGTCCCAGCCCGAGAAGGGCAAGGGCGAGCCGGAGAGGTAAACCGGCCGCATCGCCAAATAACTACGAGGAGAAATCAACATGAGTACAGATATACCGCATTACTATTACGAATCATCCTATGGGGGCAAGCAGAAAGTCGCGCTGATGATCAGCGCCTACACGATGAACGACAACATCTATGTATGGCTTAAAGGCGTTGACTCCGATGGCAGCACCTATCCCTACGCTGACCTGACGGTGAACATCCCGTCGGCGCCTGCGCTCGAGCCGTTTCAAGCAGCGATCGACATCGAGCACCTGGGGCAGCTAGACGCCATGAACTTCCTGTCGGAGAGCGGTCTTGCCAATCATACGGGCAAATACCTGCCAAGTGGGTACATGGCGTTCCCCGTTTTCGAGTTCGATGCCGAGAAGCTGGCGAAGGCCGATCCTAAGGGCTTTAAAGACTACCTGAAAATCGTCGGCCTCGACGCGAAGCAAATTGAAGAGAAGTCGCTCGAGGATCTGCTGAAAGAGGCGAAAGAGCGGGCAGCCCAGAAACATGCAGAGCATCCCGAGAGAAACCCTTCCAAGCCATCTCCTGGCATGGAGTTGTAGGGAGGGAAGCAAGATGGCTGGATACGACTACAGAACCAAACCGGAGACAGCGAATGAGCTGTCCTTTTACCTGTTCGACAATCTGAAGATGCAGGAAAGCGGGCAAGGTGGCAACGTTTATCGCTTCGATACCATGAAAGAGGCGATAACTGCTTTCCGTATGATTCGAGCTGAGCATCCCGACTGGACGGTCGCCCTCGGCGGCAGCGTGGGTGGTGAGCGCGAAATCGACTTCATTCAAGTACGCGAAGGCGGCGTGAACGTTCTCATCGACGACTTTAAACGCATCGACTTCTGGAAGGACAGACCTGACGTTACGCAGGCTATCGAGGAGTTTGCTGCTGGGCCTGGTATTGAGTGGCAGACTGACCGCGAGATGTTGGGCGGTCCGATTCTCGTCCCGTACGCCCCTGAGAGCGCCTCTGAGGACCCAGTTTTAGCCGACAAGGCATTGTTCCCCAAGAATCCCGCAAATGCGCTCACGGGCGTTTCTGAGGCTTACGTGCAAGGTTATGGATGGGTTGATTTTGATCAGTTGAAGCAGTTGGTCCGCGAGCATGGGAGCAACCCCGATGAGCGTCCGAAGGTGTCACTCCTGAACGTTGCCTACGAGACGATGGGAAAGAACGGCGAGGAGCGGGGAAGAACCGGCTACATAGACATCAAACCCGTCGAGCTCTACGGGATGGCTGACCGCTTCCGTGAACTCAGGGATATTCGTGATCAAGAGCGCGAGGAGCGCCTCATGATGGAGGATCACGTCAACCCGCCAGAGCCTGAAGGCGAGCTGTCCGAGTCCGACATGAGCCGCCCCTTCCTCAACTACGCCACCTCTTACGGCGAGATCGAGAAGGTGACCATAGAGCTGGCAAACTACGCGGATAATGACAACCTTTACGTTGGCATGAACTACTTCGATCGCGACTTCGGTGCCATGGACTTCTT
>JAFXIM010000032.1 GCA_017533165.1 Eggerthellaceae bacterium | reverse complement strand
ATCGACTCTCAGACCTTCGACATGGGAACGCTGCTCAACTCCGACCCGGAGATGATGCGCAAGTCCAAGATGATCATCGTCTGGGGCGCAAACCCCGCATGGAACGCCGTGCACAGCCAGCGCATCCTGGCTGACTGCAAGGACGCCGGCTGCAAGATCGTGGTCATCGACCCCATCAACACCGACACCGCCTGCAAGGTCGCCGATCAGTTCATCGAGATCAACACCTCCACTGACGGCGCTCTGGCGCTCGGCATGTGCAAGTGGGTCATCGACAACGGCAAGGTTGACCAGGCTTGGCTTTCCGCCAACTCCATCGGTGCTCAGGAGTTCATCGACTACGTGAACAAAAACGTCACGCTTGAGTGGGCTTCCGAGAAGACGGGCGTTCCGGTTGAGGTCATCGAGCAGCTTGCAAAGGACTACACCACCCTTGAGCCGGCCTGCATCTGGATCGGCTTCGGCATGCAGCGTCACGCAAACGGCGGCGCCACAGTGCGCAACATCGACGCGCTCGTCGCCCTGACCGGCAACATCGGCAAGGTGGGCGCAGGCGCCAACTACGGTCAGCTCGACAGCTGGCTTGTCAACTACGGCATCCAGGGTGCCGTCGGCCCGAAGACCGACAACGTGGAAGCAGACCGCTCCTTCAACATCAACAATTTCGGCGCCGACCTGCTCAACGCAGACCCGAAGATCAAGCTTTTGTGGATTGCCTGCCGTAACCCCATGGCTCAAGACCCGGAGACCGATGTTGTCCGCCAGGCCTTCGAGTCGGTCGACCTGGTTGTCACCGTCGACCAGTTCATGGGCCCCTCCGCCCAGTGGTCCGACCTCGTGCTCCCGTGCTGCACCATCTTCGAAACCTGGGGCGTGCACGCAAGCTACTGGCATTACTGGATGAACGCGAACGAGCAGGCCATCGAGCCCATGTACGAGTCCAAGTGCGACCACGACATCTTCTGCATGCTCGCCGACCGCATGAACGAGCTCTCCTCCGGTTCGAGCACCTACCCGAGCGGCAAATCCATCAAGGACTTCGCCATGGGAGAAGTCGCCGACAAGGCTCTCGAGATGTTCGGCTGCGCCACCACCGAGGAGTTCTTCGCCAAGGGCTCCTGCAAGGTGGAGGGCTACGACGCCGCTTGGGCTGACGGCAAGTTCCGCACCCCGTCGGGCAAGTACGAGTTCTACTCCGAAGCAGCGGCCACCACGGGCAACCACCTGCTCCCCGTATACCGCGAGGAATACAAGGCGCCCGAGGGCTACCCGATCCGCCTGATCAACCCGCATTGGAAGTACGGCCTGCATTCCCAGTTCCAAAACCTCGACTGGATGATGAACGTTCAGTCCGAGCCCTATTGCGAGATCGGCCCGAAGCTGGCCGAGGAATACGGCATCGAGGAAGGCGACGCCATGAGGCTCGAAAGCCCCATCGGCTACCTGACCATCGCCGCCCGCATCACCGACACCGCGCCGGCTAACAGCGTGGTCGTCTACGAGGCCTGGTTCAAGGACAACGATTTCAACGTGAACTACCTCGTCCCGGCGTTGCCCGCCGATATGGGAGCCTATGCCACCGGCATGCCCGGCGTTTCCTATCACGATGCCTTCGTGAAGATCTCGAAGGCGTAAGGGGGAGTGAAGAACATGACTCAGAAAGCTTTTTGCGTTGACCTGGGCCGTTGCATCGGCTGCAACGCGTGCGTAATCTCCTGCAAGGAATTCAGAGGGCTCGGCCCCGCAGTGCATCGCCGCGTGGTGCACGACCTGCCCGAGGACCTGGTTGCCTCCCCTCTGCGCAACTACCTGACCATCGGCTGCAATCACTGCGATGAGCCTGGCTGCATGAAGAACTGCCCGGCCGCCGCCTACACCAAGAACGCCGACGGCATCGTTGTGCATGACAAAGACGCCTGCCTGGGCTGCAAGATGTGCGCATGGTCCTGCCCGTTCAACGTTCCGTGCTTCGACGAGGAGGCCGGCGTCATGGACAAGTGCGACCTGTGCCTCGACCGCCTGGCCGAGGGCCTCGAGCCCTACTGCGTGGCAAGCTGCCCGCTTTCCGCCATCAAGGTGATGGACGTCGCCGAAATCGGCTCCGACTACCAGCGCGGCGTTGAGGGCTACCCCGATTTCGAGCTCACCGGCGCCAACATCTACGTGAAGCTCCCGACCGTTGTCAACCAGGTAAGGAGGTAGGATCATGACCGAGATGCCCCTGCTTATTTTCACCCTGATCGAGCAGACCACCGTAGGCGCTTTCGCCGCACTGGTAATCATGCACTTCATGGGAAAGGCGAAGGTGGGCAAGACCGCTTTCGTCACCGCCGCAGTGCTCTTCGTGCTCGCCGTTGCCGGCATGGCAGCGTCCATGGCTCACCTTGGCCAGCCGCTGCGCGCCCTAGGCGCTCTGCGCGGCGTAGGATCTTCCCCGCTGTCGCACGAGATCCTCTTCTTCGGCGCGTTTGTCGTGATGGTCGCCGCCTACGCCTTCCTCGCGAAGGCCGAAAAGGACGGCCCCGCTAAGATCGTCGGCGGCATCGGCGCGGTATGCGGCCTGATCGCCGTCATCTTCACCGGCATCTGCTACATGATGCCCGGCGTTCCCGCATGGGACAGCCTGCTGACCCCGGCTCAGTTCTTCCTGACGGTTGTTGCTTGCGGCGTGCCGCTCTACCTCGCGCTCACCGCAAGCCTCGAAGGAGCCGATTCCAAGAAGAAGATGCTGTGGTGGGGCGTATTCGCCGGCTTGCTTCTCACTCAGATCGCCATGCGCTACTTCTTCTTCAGCGACATCGTTCTTCTGATCTCGATGTAGGTGCAAACTGGGCGCAAGCCTAGACGCCAAACCAAGCCTCTCCCTCCCCCTTGGGCCCCGCGTGATTCCACACATGCGGGGCCCATCGTGCTTTCCAATGGCCTGCGAAACCGCATTGTCCTATGACCGACGAGTTGCACTATCCAATCACCAACGAAATATCCTGCCTGTTGATGGACATGCCAGCCTTCTGGTGGGCATTATCCGCAGGCCACCGTATAATGGTTCGAACCTTCTAACGCAAAAGGCGGCTCATGAACCAGACCACCGCACATCTCATCACGCTCTGGAGCGCCATGCTCTCGAAAACCGAAAAGGGCATCGAGCGCAGGCTGCCCGAAGGCTGCACCTTCCTGCAGTACCGCGTGCTTCTTCAGCTTGCGCTGCCCGAAACAGCCTGCCTTCGCGTTTCGCAGCTCTCGCGCGCGTTGATCGCCCGACCAGCCGACGTGCAGTTAGCCATCGAAGCGCTTGAGTCCGACGGCCTGGTCGCCAAGAAGTACAACCCCCAGGCAAGGGGATCTTCCCTGGGAAACTGCAGCGACGGCCAATGCCGGGGCTGCGTCGACGGCGGCTACAGGCTCACCGAAAGGGGCCAGGGATTTTCACTGGCGACAAGCCGCAGCGTGCAATCCTTCCTGCACAACAGGCGCAAGTACCTCAGCGAAGACGACGAAAAGCTGCTGAGATTCATGTACCACGACGCCCTGGTCAAGCCGGGGAGCTTCTTCTCGTATCGGGCTGCATCCATGATTCGCGGTGAAGAGCTTCCCTTCGCCTACTACATGACAGTGGTCGTCATGCTCATGCAGGCCATGGGCATCACCACAAAACGCGTCGCCTCCCTTTCGCTCACGGACTACCGGTTCCTGCTCGAGCTCTACCCTAAGCGCCGCGGAGTGCGCAAGCTCCTGCGCGCCAAGGACATGGTCTCGTACCTTCGCGTAGGAAAATCCTATGTGACCACGGCCGCGTATCGCCTCGAGGAACGTGGGCTCATCGCCCGCGTCCCCGACGAAAACGATGCAAGAGGCATTTTGTTCGAGCTCACGCATGAAGGTGAGCGTGTCGTGCAGGACGTAGGCGACGACATCCATGCGCTGTTCGGAGGCTTGCTCGGCATGGAAAACGCCGACAGCGACCGCCTGGTTCGCGCCGTCAAAAGCCTGCTCAAGGGAACCGAAGAATGCCTTGACGTACGAGGTGATGAGTAAATGAAAACAGCATGGCAGGTTTGCTCCGTCAACTGCGGATCGCGCTGCGTGTTGAAGTTGCACGTGGACAACGGCGTCATACGCTGGGTTGAAAGCGACGACCTTCCCGAAGGCTCCCATTGCCCCGATCATACGCAATCAGATGCAGAAGGTGAGCGTCCCGCTTCCCCGGGACCCCAGATGCGCGCATGCCTGCGCGGCCGGTCCATGAAAAACTTCCTCGATGCACCGACGCGTCTCGACTACCCGATGAAGCGCGTGGGCAAGCGCGGCGAGGGCCTGTTCGAGCGCATCTCGTGGGACGAAGCGCTTGACACGATAGCCCGCGAGATCGAGCGCGTGGTCGAAACCTACGGAAACGACGCCGTGCTCATCCCCTACGGGACGGGACTGCATCCAGCCGAAGGCTCTCCTTTCGAGCGCCTCATGAACAGCTACGGCGGATACCTGGGCGTTTACAGCGACTACAGCAGCGCGCAACTCCAGCAGGCCATGCTCTACACCTACGGCGATGACGGCTACTACACGGGATCCGTCTTTTCCGAAGCGGCTTCATCCGACATGGTGGTCCTCTTTGGAAACAGCCCGGCCGACACCCGCATGGGTGGAGCGGGTGCCGGAT
>JAFXIM010000031.1 GCA_017533165.1 Eggerthellaceae bacterium | reverse complement strand
CGAACCGCCCCGAATGGGGCAGGCTGCCAGTCTCCTATGCGGGGTCGCAAACGTCGCCCCAGTTCACATGCCGGCATACCTGCCTCGCCAGTAACTGCATCGCATTCTGAGTGGTTCGATTGGAACGGTCAAAACGCGACACGAAGATTGTAGGAGTTTCACATGTGCACTAACGGAGTTAACACCGGTCAGTTCGAGCTGATGATCGAGCAGATCGACGACCACATCAAGCTGGAGCGCCGCCACGTTCACAATCTTGCTCACATGGCCGCCGACGCTGGCCTTCCCACGGTGGATGACAAGCTGCACGAGGCCCAGCTTCTGCTGGACAACGTGCGCGCCCTGCTCGACGAGGCCAAGGATGCCATCGAGGACGACGCGGCTAACAATGACGGCGTAGTCATCAGTCTGGTCTAGCGAGGTCGCCATGAGCAACGACCTCATGCGTTTCTCGGTTGCGATGCCCGAGGACCTGCTCATTCGGTTCGATCGACTGGTCGCCCGTCGCGGCCTGGCCAAAAACCGCAGCGAAGTGGTGCGTGACCTCGTGCGCGACGCGCTGGTGGAAGATGAGTGCGCCCTGCCCGGCGTCGAGGTGATGGGCACGCTTACCATCGTGTACGACCACCACGCCAACGACCTGCAGGAAAAGCTGCACAACATCCAGCACGACTTCTGCGACTCGGTGGTGTCGTCTATGCACGTTCACGTCGATTCGCATACCTGCCTGGAGGTCATCGTCCTGCGCGGCGAGACCGGCCTGGTGCAAGATATCGCCAACCTCATCCTGGGGACCAAGGGCGTGCAAAACGGCAAGCTGGTGGTAACCACCACAGGGCGACATATTTAGGTTCAAGTGGGGAAGGTAAGCACCCCGCCGCGCGAGTGGCGCGGTGCGCGGCGCAATCTAACCTAGACAGGAGACTAACATGGCGCAGGATTCCACGGTGATGCTTGGCCACGGCAGTGGCGGCACCATGATGAAGCGCATCATTGACGAAGTGTTTATCGAGGCCTATGGCAGCGAGGAGCTGCTGCGCGGTGACGACGCTGCGGTTTTACCCGAGCTGGCACCGGGTGAGCGCCTGGCCTATTCCACCGACAGCTTTGTGGTAACCCCGCACTTCTTCCCCGGTGGCAATATCGGGCATTTGGCTGTGTGCGGTACGGTTAACGACGTGGCCACCAGCGGCGCGAAGCCGCTGTATTTGAGCTGCGCTTTCATTCTGGAAGAGGGCTTTCCCATGGAGAGCCTGCGCGCCATCTGTCAGACCATGGCCGAAACCGCTCGTGAGGCGGGCGTGCGCATCGTGACCGGCGACACCAAGGTGGTCAACCGCGGTCACGGTGACGGCATCTTCATCAACACGAGTGGCATCGGAGTTTTGCCGGCGGGTCGCAACTTAGGCGGCGCGCTGTGCCAGCCGGGCGACAAGGTTTTGGTGTCGGGAACGTTGGGCGATCATGGCATCACCATCATGAGCTGTCGTGAGAACCTGAGCTTCTCCGCTGACATTGAAAGCGATGCGGCGCCTTTGAACCACCTCATCGCCGAGGTGCTTGAGGCTGCGCCCGATACGCGCTGCTTCCGCGATCCGACGCGCGGCGGCATCGCTTCTACTTTGAACGAGCTTGCGTCGCAGGCGGGTGTTGACATCACCATTGATGAGGACGATGTTCCCGTGAAGGAAGCCGTGCTCGGTGCATGCGACATGCTGGGCTATGACGTGATGCAGGTTGCCAATGAGGGCAAGATGGTCTGCGTGGTGCCCGCCGATCAGGCCGAGGCTGCACTCGCTGCCATGAAGGCCAACAAGTACGGCGCTGATGCGGCCATCATCGGCGAGGTTGCTGCGGCTGACGAGCAGCGCGGGCCGAAGGTGTTTTTGCGCACGGCCTTTGGAGGCAAGCGTATCCTGGACATGTTGGTAGGAGAGCAGCTTCCGCGCATCTGTTAGGTGCTTTGCGAGGACCTTTGTTTTCGGCGCTGACGCGCATTTTTTACCGCAGGCTGAAAAAACCGAATTCCTGCTTGCCAGATGAGAGATTAGTGGTATCTTGCACGCTATGTTTCAGAGAAACCAAGACGAGGGTTTCGCGCGAACGATTGATTTCCACTACAGAAGGAGTTGTCATGGCTCATCCTATCATCGAAGCTGACGAGTGCATCGGTTGCGGTATCTGCGTTGACGCTTGCCCGCAGGGCGTGCTCGAGGTTGTCGGCGGCGTCGCCGAGGTTGTCAACGAGGACGCTTGCATCGCATGCGGCGACTGCGTTGAGGAGTGCCCGATGGGCGCTATCCCCGAGGTTGTCGAGGACTAAGTCTCACCACATACTTCAAAAGTGAAGGCCTGTCGCTTGCGCGGCAGGCCTTCTTGCGTCTAGAGCAGGGTTGTCTCTGGCGGCATGGAGGCAGGGCAACGCAACGGTTGATATTCTGTCGGACATTGCGGCTGCGATGGATCTTGACGTAGTCGATCTATTTGCAAATTAGGTTGGTTGAGTCTCGGCCGTTAGCATTCGATAAGCTG
>JAFXIM010000002.1 GCA_017533165.1 Eggerthellaceae bacterium | reverse complement strand
TCAACCGACTTGGTGAACAGGCTCACCACAGGAACTATGATGAGGGAGAGAACCATCGCGATGGCGCCTGCGTTGATGGGGCTGGCGATAATGACGACACCCATGAAACCAGCGAGCATGTTACCCGTGGTCAAGCCTACACCCAGGATGAAGCTTGCCCACACGGCTGCGCGGGAAACCTTGTTGGAGTACAAGCCCCAGAGGAAGGGGCCCAAGAAGGCGCCGGCCAGCGCGCCCCAAGAGATACCCATAAGCTGAGCGATGAAGGTAATAGTCGACGTATACTGAACGAGCGCAATCACGCAGGACAGGAGAACGAATACGCCCAGCAGAACGCGCATGCATGCGAGCTGCTGTTTCTCAGACATGTCCTTCTTGATGTTGCCTTTGATGAGATCGAGCGTCAACGTGGATGAAGAAGTCAAAACGAGGGAGGACAGAGTGGACATGGATGCGGAAAGAACGAGCACAACGACCAGGCCGATCATGAGGTCGGGCAGGGTGGAAAGCATGGAGGGAACGACGGAGTCGTAAATGGGCGTACCGTTTGCCGCATAAGAGATCTGGTCGGCATAGAGGCGACCCCAACCGCCAAGGAAGTAGCTGCCGCCGGCAACGATGACTGCGAACACGGTAGAGATGATAGCACCTTGCTTGATGGCAGAACCGCTCTTGATTGCATAGAACTTCTGAACCATCTGCGGCAGGCCCCAGGTACCCAAGGAGGTGAGTACGATGACGCCGAGAAGGTTCAACGGGTCGGGGCCAAGGATGCTGACGAAGGCGCCAGACATCTCGATGCCTTCAGCCTCGACATGGGACAGGGTGGTCATAGCCTGCATGAAGCCACCGTTGTTGGAAAGTACCACGCCGATAACGGCAACAATACCGACCAGCATGACGCAGCCCTGGATGAAGTCATTGGTAACGGTGGCCATGTAGCCGCCGACCACCACATAGATGCAGGTCACAACTGACATCACCAAAACGCAGGCCTCGTAGGGTATGCCAAATGCCATCTCGAAGAGGCGTCCAAGACCGTTGTACACGGATGCGGTGTAAGGGATGAGGAAGATGAAGATGATGGCAGCAGAGGCGATGCGCAGGGCATTGGAGCCATAGCGCTTACCGAAAAACTCGGGCATAGTGGTGGCGCCGAGACGATGAGTCATCTCGCGCGTGCGCGGGCCGAGCACCCACCAAGCGAGAAGGCTGCCAATAATGGCATTGCCAAAGCCAATAAGCGTAGCGGCAAGGCCGTACTTCCATCCGAACTGTCCGGCATAGCCGATGAAGATAACCGCGGAGAAGTAGCTGGTGCCATATCCGAAAGCGGAAAGCCATGGGCCGACATCGCGGCCACCGAGAACAAATCCGTCGACGCTCTTAGTCGTACGGTTGCAGTAAACGCCAACGCCAACTGCAATGGCGATGAACACAACTACCATCAAAATTTTTGCTGCCATTTTCATTCCTTACCTGAGGCTGGTTTGCTGGTCCGGGAAGCCCGCGGGCTGGACGCGGGCTTCCCGATGTGTATCTCAGGGGCTGGCAGCGTTTTGCTAAGACGACTGGTTTTGGAAAAGGAGAGGATCCTCGCCTTAAGTAATCGGGGCTGATCGAAAGGAAGCGATACCTCAGAAGAGCCTCTGTTGCGCGTTTGGCAAAACACCAACAACCCCAAAAGATCGGGAAAAGAGGCGCACACGAGAATGCCAAAATACGAGTGCAAAAAAACTAGCACCCGAGGCTAAACCCGTGTGCTAGAGATATCGATAATAGTATGCGGAGTTAATGCAAGGACAATGCTCAAGAGAGTCACACTGAGGCGCCGCCGTAAAACCGGCAGACCGCGAATTAACGATATGTTCCCTTGCGAAGATCATGGCAGGCACTTTAGCACAGCAAAGTACCCAAGGATAGCGTTTTCGCTCTAAAATTTTGCCAGGGGCTCATTTTTTGACCAAACGAGACGAAGGACGCCGGGCGCAAAAGGGTGCCAAGTGCGAAAGGACGCCGGATACAAAAGGGCACTAGGCGCGAAAAAGCGCCAAATACGAAAGGGCGCCACGCACGCACAACGGCAACGCAGCGCCCTGACACAAAACTAGTAGCGGTTGTCAAAGATGCGGCGCGTCTTCTTCTCGGAGCGCGGCAACTCGCCAATGGCAACGCCCTTGGCAACCGGAGTCATGTTGAGCTTCGCCTTGAACAGTGCCTGCATCTGCTGCTCGACGGCCTCCTTCTCCTCGCCGACCGCAGCCGTCTCAAAGAACACCGTCATGATGTCGCGGCCGTTCATGTGGTCGATCATCACCTGGTACTCGCTCGAAGCGCCATCGGTGAACGCGATGATCTCCTCGATCTGGGCGGGGAACATATTCACACCCTTCACTTTCACCATGTCGTCGGTACGACCAGTGATGATGTCAATACGCGGATGATGGCTGCCGCAGTCGCATTCACCCGGCACAATGCGAGACAGGTCATGCGTGCGGAAGCGAATCAGCGGCGCTCCTTCCTTCTGCAGCGTGGTGAGCACGATCTCGCCAGACTCGCCATCGTCGACGGGAAGGCCGGTAACCGGGTCGACAACCTCCACGAACACGTAATCGCTCCAGATATGCATGGCAGAATCGGCCTTGCAGTTGATGCCGATACCAGGGCCGTACACCTCGGTCAGGCCGTAGATGTCATACAGCTCGACGCCCAGCTCGTTGGCGATGCGAGCTCGCATCTTCTCACCCCAGCGCTCGCTGCCGATAACGCCCTTGCGCAATTTGATACTGTCCTTGATGCCGCGCTTGGCGATCTCCTCGGCCAAAAGCAGCGCGTAGGACGAAGTTGCACACAGCACGGTAGAGTCGAGATCCTGCATCATCTGCAGCTGCTTGTCAGTGTTGCCCGGTCCCATGGGGATGGCCATAGCGCCCAGCTTCTCAGCGCCCAGTTGGAAGCCGATGCCCGCGGTCCACAGGCCATAACCCGGCGTGATGTGAATGCGGTCAGACGGCGTGATGCCGGCGTACGCGTAGCAGCGCGCAAACTGGACGGCCCAATCGTCAACGTCCTTCTGGGTGTAAGGAATGATGACCGGCGTGCCCGTGGTGCCCGAAGAGCTGTGAATGCGCACGATCTGCTCGGTCGGCACAGCCGCCAATCCCAGCGGGTACGCCTCACGCAGGTCGCCCTTGTCGGTGAAGGGAAGCTTCTGGAAATCCTCGAGCGTCTTGATCTTGGACAGGTCGATGCCCTCGAACTTTTTAGCGTAGAACGGCGAGCGCTCCTTGAGCGTCTCAAACTGCTTGAGGATCATTTCGAACTGCTCGGGCATGATGGAATGCGTCATGGATGTCTCTTTCTCTAACGCGGCTCTGTGGCCACAGTGGTTTGGCTTTCCGGCGGATCGGCCCTGCTGAAGCTTCTTTCATATGGTGGAGAAAGTAAGCGGCGCGGGCCAGAGATAAAACGAGCCGCATAGGCGGCATCGGGGTGCTTCAAGCTAAGTTACGGAACCTGATCTGGCTGCTTGCGAAAATGAGCGCCACAAAGAGCTTCAAGCTCGAACTAGCTTGAAGCTAACGCCATCGACCTGCCGAAACCACGGCTGCGAAGGTTGCGATGTTGGTTCGAAAATTCATGTCCCCCATTGTATGCCATCATTTCACGGGGTCAAGCCTTTGATGCGGCGGCGGGTAAAAGCGCCGCCGCAGAAGAGCAGACGCCCCTAAGCACCCACCACCGTATCGATCGCGGCAAGGTTCATTTCCACGAAGCGCGGCTTTACGCACGCGGCGACAGCATCCTTCACCTCGTCAACGCTGATGGGCACGCAGCCCGTACCCACGGCACTCGCCAACAGCACGGTGTTGAGAGCGCGACGATTGCCCACCTTCTCAATCAGCGCAGCATCGTCAACCACCACCAAGCGTGCATCGGGATTTGCGGCGCTCAAAGCACGCTCGATGCCAGCCAGCACGCCCTCGGCGTAATACGGCTTTGCGGCAAGCGCCGCGGTAACCGGCTGAATGGGCGTCGACGCTGTCACCAACACGCCACCCGGAGCCAAATACGGAACCACACGCGCAGCCTCACCAGGTTCAAAGGCGATGATCAAGTCAGCCGAGCCCCTGGTCAGAAGCGGCGAATGCACCTCTTCCCCATCCGAGCCCATGCGCACGTGCGAGGTCACGCTACCGCCGCGCTGCGCCATGCCGATGGTTTCCGCCGTGCGAACCTGCCAGCCCTTGCTCTGAGCCGCCTGAGCGAGCACCTTCGCAGCCAAAACCGTCCCCTGGCCGCCAACTCCCGTAAGCAGAATGTTAAGCATCGTTCAAACTCCGTTCGTGGAAAGCCGTTAATCGGCGCTCATTGACAGCGAGCCAAAGGGGCAGATCTGCGCGCAGAAGCCGCAGCCGTTGCACAGGCTTGCGTCGATGAACACCTGGCCGCGCGCCTTGCTCTTCGGACCCTCGATCGAAGAGTCAAAGCCAATAGCCGGGCAGCCGATCTCGGTGATGCACTTCTTGCAACCCGTGCAGGTGGTGCGATCTACCACCACCGGCGCGCTCGGCTTTACCAGCTGAATGCACGGAGAGCGGAAGATGAGCGCGGAGGGGCCGGTGAAGTCTATGGCTTCCTTCGCCGCCGCGATGCTCTGCTCAAGGTTCAAGGGGTCGGCGCAAACGATGCACTCCACGCCCATGGCGCGCAACATGCCCTCTATGTCGATGGGCTTGCGCTTGGGCCCCATAAGGGTCACGCCCGTGCCGGGATGCGGCTGACTGCCGGTCATGGCGGTGGTAGCGTTATCCAAAACGGCGACCGTGATGTCGTGGCCGTTGTACACGGCGTTTACCACGCCCGTCAATCCGCTTGCAAAAAAGGTGGAGTCGCCCACGAAGGCCACCTGCTTCTTATGGGGCTCGGCAATGGCGAAGCCCTGGGCCATGGTGATTCCAGCACCCATGCACAGGCAAGTATCTACCGCATCAAGCGGTTTGGCGTTGCCAAGCGTGTAGCACCCGATGTCGCCGCACAGCACCGCAGGCTGCTTGCCCAGCGCACGCTTGATGGCGTAGAAGCTGCCGCGATGCGGGCAGCCCGCGCACAGAACCGGCGGACGCACGGGAAGCTCTTCCTGCAGCTCGGCCAGCTCAGGACACGGTGACTCTTCGACGAACAGCGCAGCCAGCTCACCGCCGAACAATGCGGCGATTCGCTGCGCGATATCCTCCGTCGTGTTCTCACCGCGGTTGCGCGCATGGCCCGTGTAGCGGCCAAGCACCCTGAAGGTATCGCATGCGACGCCGTCAGACCCCGCGGCACCGTCAATGGCAAGCTTCGCCGCCAACTTGAGCATCTCATCCTCAAGCACCGAGTCGAGCTCTTCGAACACAACGACATCGCGCCAAGCGCTTGCCAAAGGTCGCACGAAATCCTCGGGGAAGGGGTATGGGGTGCCGATCTGCACGAATTCGTAAGCCGGAACCGTCAACCCGTGCTTGGTCGCCGTCGCCTCGATAAGCGCCAAAGCCTCGCGCGCGTATGCAGCCGAGACGCCGCCCGCCACGATACCCAGGGGGGCGCAGTCGCTAGAACAGTCGGAAGAGAAGCAGTCAAAACCACCGCGGTGCACCACGTTGAACTGGGCGAAAGCCGGGTCATGGGCAAAATCATCGGCAATCTTGACCAGCCGCTCATTGATCTCGCCGTGAGCCTGATAGGCGCGACGCGGGAAGATGATCCATTTCGGATCGCGCTCAAAGCCCTCTTCAGGCACAGGACGCGCCTCAGTAGAGTCTTCGACGTCGAAAAACGCCGACGCATGGCACACGCGTGTAGTGGGACGCACGATAACCGGCGTTGCGTAACGCTCGGACAAATCGAAGGCAGCCTTCATCATGGCAAAGCCCTGCTCGGGCGTTGCGGGATCGAGCACCGGAACCTTGGCGAAAGACGCGAAACGACGCGTGTCCTGCTCGGTCTGGGAAGAGATAGGGCCCGGGTCGTCGGCTACGAACAGCACGGTGCCGCCCTTGACACCGATGTAGTTCAAGCTCATCAGCGGGTCGCTCGCCACGTTGAGGCCCACCTGCTTACAGGTGAACAGCGTACGCGCACCGCAATAGGCCGCACCGGCGGCCACCTCAAGCGCAGCCTTCTCGTTAGTGGACCACTCCACGTGTATGCCCTGCGCACTTCCCTGCGCGTGCAGCTTGGCCACCGTTTCGACCAGCTCCGAAGAGGGAGTACCCGGGTAGCCGGCCACAACGCGAACGCCCGCCTCTAGCGCGGCGTGGGCGAAGGCCTCGTTTCCCATCAGCAGCTTCGTCGTCATGTTAAGCCTCAGCCATTTCCTTCTTCATATCAATGATGAGCTGCAGCATGGCGGGATCGCCCGCGCCCATGATCTGCACGGCCAGGATGGCGGCGTTCTTGGCGCCGTTGATGGCAACGGTTGCCACCGGTACGCCGGAGGGCATCTGAACCATGGAGAGCAGGGAGTCCAATCCACCCAGATCGCTCGTCTTCATGGGAACGGCGATCACCGGCAGCGGGGTGAAAGCAGCAACGACGCCGCCGAGGTGAGCGGCCTTCCCCGCAGCTGCGATCACTACTTTGATGCCGCGGACATGAGCCTCGCTTGCCCACTCGTGCACCACATCGGGCTTGCGATGCGCGCTCGCTACCTTGAGCTCAAAGGGAATGCCCCAAGCCTCGAGCTGATCCATGCACGGCTGCATGGCAGGCAGATCGGATGTCGAGCCCATGATGATACCGACGAGCGGCTTGTTTTCCTGCGTCATTTTGCAACTCCTCTGATGTTTGAAATTCCAAAGTCTCATTGTACGACACCGCGAGGGGGCGGTATCGAAAAGCGCCGCAGAAGGATGGCGGGACGCACGGCAAAGGAGAAATCTGCGAAGGGATCCGTCGCTAACCGACGGGAGAGCGGTCGCTAGGCAAGCTGAGCGATATCAGCCACGAGCGCATCTACCTCAGCATCGGTCGTAGACCAGCTGGTGCAGAAGCGTACGGCATGCCTGCCCTCGCCAAGATCGGCTTCGTATTCGTAGATATACTTCTCTCCCAAAACGCGCATCTGATCTTCGCTCAGGATGACGAACTGCTGGTTGGTGGGGCTTTCCGCATAGAGCTTCACGCCCGCGGCGACGAAAGCCTCGCGAATGCGGGCGGCCTGCGCGATAGCGCACTTGGTGATATCGAAGTAGAGTCCGTCTTTGAACAAGGTGCTGAACTGCAGCCCCAGAAGCCACCCCTTCGCCAACATGCCGCCGTTTTGCTTGATGGCAGACCTGAAATCGCGTTTGAGCTCAGGGTTCATGATCACCATTGCCTCGCCGAAAAGCGCGCCGCACTTGGTGCCTCCGATGTAGAAGGCATCCGTCAGGCGAGCCACGTCAGCCAAGTCCATGTCGCAGGCGGGACTTGCCAGGCCATAACCCAACCGCGCACCGTCGATAAAGAGATAGAGTCCGTACTCATCGCACACCTTGCGCAAGGCCTCGACTTCGGAAAGAGCATAGAGGCTGCCGGTTTCGGTAGGCTGGGAGATGTAGACCATCTTCGGCTGGGTGATGTGCTCGGGGATGGTGCTCACGCGGTAATCATGCGCGATGCGCTCAACCTGAGCGGCCGTGATTTTGCCGTTATCCGCCGGAAGGGCCTCGATCTTATGACCGATGTGCTCCACCGCACCGGTCTCGTGCACGTTGATGTGGCCGGAATGCGCACTTATCACGCTTTGCCACGGGCGAAGGGCCGCGCTGATGATGGTGAAGTTTGCCTGCGTCCCTCCCACCAGAAAGTGAACGTCAGCACGCTCGCGCTCGGGCTCGTCGAAGTACTTCACGATCTCGCGAGCGGCCGATGCGCACCACGGGTCGATACCGTAGCCCTCGTATGCCGTATCATTGGTAGCCGCCAGCGCCTCCAAAATAGCCGGATGCGCTCCGTGGTTGTAATCGTTGTTGAAACGAATCAACTTTGCCTCTCCTATCAAGACTCTCTGCTCGCGCGAGGTAGCGCTTACCTTCCGCAGGAAATAAAAAAGGCCAACCGCGCGGGTTGACCTGAAAATTCGTGGTGGTCGGAGGGGGACTTGAACCCTCGGCACGCGGATTTTCAATCCGCTGCTCTACCAACTGAGCTACCCGACCACGGGATGCGTTTCTAACGCGAGTAGATATTTTAGCGGTAGCCTTTGTGCTTGGCAAGAATTTTCTCGATGTTTTTCGCGATCTTTTGAGCTTTGGCGATGCCGGCCCTCGTTTTTACAACGAAGCCCCAAACCCTACCTACAAAAGCGCGAAGATCACCGTCACGAAGGCGCCAAGAGCAATAGCCGGACCAAAGGGCACGTCCTTGAGCAGGACGGGTGTTGCCGGATCGGGAATACCGTCACCGTCGACGTCGTCAAAGGCCGTGAGCTCCTCAACGGTCTTCGGACGCTGCCAGCCAAGGCGCGGCAGCAACAAAGCCAACACAAGCGACACCGCACAGGAAACCAAAAGGCAGAATATGCCCCCTTCGATGCCCAGGTACAAACCCACAGCCGCCAAAAGCTTGATGTCTCCCCCGCCCATGGCGCGCTTATGGGTGAACTTCTCATACACCGCGGTGATCACCAGCAAACCACCGCCCAGCATGCGGCCATGATGCCTTCGGCAAAGCTCAGGACAGGCGGCCCCACAGCCTCAACCGGTTCGGGAACAAATTCCGTCAGGGGCACAGGCGACAGGGTAACGGAAAGCAGGAAAATGGGGTTGTCCGCCGTGGGCACGCCAAGGAAATGAACGGCTACACGCCAAGCGGCCCATACCAAAAATAAGGCGCCCACAATGAAGTCGGGGATGCGCAGCGTGCGAAGATCGATCACGGCAGCAGCGATCAGCAGTCCGATAAAGACCGCGTAGACGCAAACTGTTACCGCCGTGATCGTCATTTTCTTCCTAGCCGAAGATCAGCTCGCGCTCCTCGCCGGTGAGCGCCGCACGAGCCTGATCGCGCAGGTTGTTTACGCCGATGAAGAACTGGCGCATCATGACCACCACGAGGTAGCGGCCCTTCGGAGTGAGCGTCAGCTCGTCGGCGTTGTCGGTGGCGAACGCGCCGTTCGCGCGCATGAAGGCCATCTCAACGGGAAGACCCGCGTCGATGGAGCAGCCGAAATCTTTCTTGAACTGCTTCTTGTCCAAGCGAAGGCCAAAGAGCTGCATCATGAAGCGATAGCGCATGCGATCAAGCTTCTTGAACTGGGTTTCTCCCATCATGGACATACGGCCGCTTTCGATGGCGGCGTTGTAGTCCTTGACGGAGAAGGTGTTCACGAAAAGCTTCGAGCCGAGGTAGGTGATACCGCCCGATCCGATGGCCGGGTACTCTTCGTAGTTCACCACGTACTCGTCGATCATGGGCTTGACGGAATCGCCGGCATGGGCGACCTGGCCCGATTCGTCCAAGCTGTCCAAAACGGGAATGCGGCGGTTGAAGGTCCAAGCACTGCCGAACTCGAACAGGCCGCGCTCGCCCTGCTTGCCCGGAGCCAGCTTGGCCTCGGGCGAACCAGGAACCTCGCCCGTCAGCAATTCGCAAATGATTTCGTAGAAGCGCTTTTCGCGATCGTAATCAACCTTACCCACCGTGCGCGCCAAGGACTTCTCGACCGAAGGCGAGGCCATCAGCGGATAGAAGGTGGTCTGGCTTGCGCCCGACTCGATGACGCGCTCGATGTCGCGGATAAGGATGTCTTCGGTCTGCGCCGGGAAGTTGAAGATCATATCGGCGTTCATGGAAACGAAGTACGGGCTCGCCTCGGCGATGCGCTCCATGATTTCCTGGCCGCAGCCGTATTTGTCGTAGCGGTCCATCTGCTTGAGCAGGCCGTCATCAAAGCTCTGTACACCAACGGAAAGGCGCTGGACGCGACCGGAAAGCTTCTCGAGGTAGCTCGGAATGAGATGGTTGGGGTTCGTTTCGCTGGAGACTTCCTTGATGCTGAACAGGTCTCGGGCCTGATCGATGGTTTCGCACAGCTCGTCGATCATGATGGTGGGGGTGCCACCGCCGATGTAGACGCTGTCGAAGTCGTAGCCGAGATCCTTCAACATGAGCATTTCCTTGCGCATGCTCTTGAAGTACGGAACCGCCCGCTCCTCGCAGAAGGGGAAGCGGTTGAAGGAACAGTACGGGCACAGGCGCTCGCAGAACGGCACATGCATATAGAGCATGTAGGGCTGCCCCGGAACCGGAGGCGGCATATGGGTGTCCTGCGTGGGCTTGAGCTTCAGGTAGCTCTTGGTGCATTCACGCATCACCGTGCTTAACATGCGCTCAGAAAGCATTTATTCTCCCCAGGCAGAACGGCCCTGCTGGGCTTTGCGTCCAATATCGGTGCGGAACTGCTTGCCCTCGAAATTGATGAGATCGCAGGCGCGATATGCGCGCTCGCGCGCCTTTTCGAAGGTCTCGCCCAGGGCAACCACGTTCAGGACGCGGCCACCGGCGGTAACCAGCTCGCCGTCTTCGTTGATCTTGGTGCCGGCATGGAACACCATGACATCCTTGACTGCCTCTGCCTCCTCGACGCCCAGAATGACCTTGCCGGTCTCGTAAGCGCCCGGATAGCCCTCGCTCGCCAGAACGACCGAGATCGCCCAGGTGTCGGACCACTTAAGCTCGATGTCTTCGGGACGACCCTCGGCAACGGCCATCATAACCTCGACCAGGTCGCTCTCAAGACGCGGGAGGACAACCTGCGTCTCCGGATCGCCGAACCGCGCGTTGAACTCGACGACCCTCGGGCCCTTCAGGGTGAGCATGAAGCCACCGTACAAGGTGCCGCGGTAATCCAAGCCAAAGGGCTCGCGTGCCGTTGCGGCTGCAGACTGCTCCATGATGGACACCATGGTGGCCATCTCCTCGTCGGTAACGATGGGCACGGGAGAATACACGCCCATACCGCCCGTATTCGGGCCCATGTCGCCGTCATACGCACGCTTGTGGTCCTGAGAGGGAGCCATCGGGAAGGACTTGCCCTGGGTGACGAAGCAGAGCATGGAGCACTCGGGGCCCGTCATGCACTCTTCGATAACGACCCTGCTGCCAGCAGCGCCGAATGCGCCGTCGAAGCAATCGCGTACAGCAGCCTCGGCAGCCTCGAGCGTTTCAGCAACCACAACGCCCTTGCCCGCGCACAAACCGTCAGCCTTGATGACGATGGGAGCACCCTGCTCGCGCACGTACTCAAGTGCGGGCTCGCATGCATCGAACTCAGCATAGGCGGCAGTGGGAATGCCGTTGGCCATCATGAAGGCCTTGCTGTAGGACTTGCTGCCCTCAAGTTGAGCGCCGTCGGCGTTGGGGCCGTACACGGGAACGCCTGCCTCGCGCAGCGTATCGGCAACGCCGGCGACCAGCGGCGCCTCGGGGCCGACAACGACCATGCCGATTTCATTGGCTCGCACGAAATCCAAAACGGCTGCACCGTCCATCATGTCGAGGGCAACGTTGACGGCAACGTTAGCGGTGCCGCCATTGCCCGGTGCCACATACAGCTTGTCGGTGTTGGGAGACTTGGCAAGCGCCCACGCAATAGCATGCTCGCGGCCACCAGAACCCAGGACCAGAATATTCACGTTCGTTCCTTTCAGCGAACAGAAAAAATACAGTACCCATCATTTTCTCACAGATCACGCTTTGGCAACAAGCCGAACGACCGCTCTTCGATCGAAAGTCGGCGGAATAATGCGCGACGCAGCATCGAGCGCAAACCTCAAGCGCCTCGCCGGGCGCAAGCTACAACTTGATCACGCGCGCATCGGGCTGTGCGTCGAGCAGCACCTGAACAATCTCTTCATGGCAGGTGAGCAAAACGACCTGGCGTTTGCTCGCCAGCTCAACCAAAGCTCGCGCCGCCCCACGGCGGCGATCCGAGTCAAAGTTCACCAGAATGTCATCAGCCAAAACCGGAATGCTCTGCCCCACCTCATCAGCCGCCATGAGCAGCGCAATCCGCATGCTCAGGTAGAGTTGCTGGCAGGTTCCAAGCGACAGCTTCTGCGCCGGCCTCGTCACGCGCTCTTCGTTGCCAAGCACCAAGCTGCCATCGCTCGCCTCGGTCACGCGCGTCCATGCGCCACCGGTCATGATGGACAGCAAACGCCCCGCCTGACGATACACCGCAGGCTGGCTCTCGATCTCCCATTCCGCAATGGCGCGCTCAAGCATGCGCCGCGCCAGAAGCAGCCTCATGAAATCCTGGGTTGCATCCAGAAGGCGCGTGCGTACAGCCTGGTACTCGATCTTCAGATCGGCAAAATCCTCACGGCGAGCCGCTAGCCCAAGGCGGCTTCGCATCTCGCCGTACAGCTCGTTGAACTCCTCGATCTGATCGAGCAAAGCCGATCGCTCGCGCGTCCTTTTCGCGATCTCAAAATCGATCTCGTCAAGATCGGCATCGGCGGGAATACCCACGCGTTCGAGCACGACCATGCGCTGGGCCTCAAGCTCCAGAATGCCCTCCCGCATCCTTTCCCTCATCTGCTCGTCCTGCTCCTGCGCCTTTCGTTGAGCGGAGAAGCTAAGTGCTGCGGCTATGGCAACAGAGGCAAGCGCCGCTACCAGAAGGCCTACGCCCACAGCCGCAAAGGCGGCGTCGCTTGCACGCTGGCCGTACAGGAGCGCGGCCGCGCCCGCCGCCAAAAGAACGGCAGCCATGAACCCAAGGGCAAGGTAGAGCGACTGGGATGCCGCGGCGCCAAACGTCCGCAAACCGTCTGCAGCTGAGGCGCCCTGATCGCCGTGCGTACGACCTCCCTCAGAGCGCAGGGCGATTTCGGCATCGATTTTCTCAACACGGGAGCGGCAGACAGCAAGACGCTCAAGCTGCTCGTTAAGCGCAGACAAGCGCTCCGCGAACTCGGCTCGCTGCGGTTCCATCTGATGGAATTGCGCATCCAGTCGCTTGAGCTCGTCCATTTCGTCGCCGAGAGCTTGCAGATCAAGGCGCAGTTGCTCGCGTTCGGCAGTCAGTCGCGTGATGGAATGCTCAGCCGAT
>JAFXIM010000317.1 GCA_017533165.1 Eggerthellaceae bacterium | reverse complement strand
CGTCTATGAGGACGGCTTGCAATTCCTTCAAAGCACCGGCCAGCTTTTTCGCGGCCTGCGCGTAGGGTGCCACAACGGCCGTAACGCCCGAAGACGCCGCCATACGCGCGGCCACCTCACGCAAAACAAACGCGTGCTCCTCGTGCGAGCACTCCCTGATCTCGGGAGCCACACCCTCGCGTTGAACCGAAGAGATGAGCATCTGCTCATCTGCGCCGGCCAGCTGCGCAAACAAATTCGTGATCTCGGGAGAAGATCGGTAGCTGGTCATAAGCTGGCAACGCTCGACCTGACCATGCGTCGCCTCGAAAACCCTGCAAATCTCAGCGAATCCAGCCGTACCAGCCGTCACCGCCTGATTGGGGTCTCCGAGAAGGAGAAAATGAGCGCGCCTGAAATAGCGAGCCATCAGCATGAGCTGGGCAGCGGTGTAATCCTGCACCTCGTCGATGAACACGTACTTCGCCTTGGTGTTGCACAAACCGGTAATCGCCATGCGCAGGTAAAGCCATTCGACCGAGGTCAGGCTCGGATTGCCAAGTAGCCTCAGGCCGATGCGGTCAATGCGCAGCCACTCGTCGCTTTCAACCATACGGCTCGCATCGGCGAAACGGCGCTTCAGGAACTTAAGGGCAAACTCGCGCTCCTCCGCCTCGGTTTGCGGATCGAGGATTTCGCCGAACAGGCGCAGCTGCTCGTCAATGGAAAGCGCATACATGCCATCGACAGCTGACTCGTCGCTTGCCAGCTGTTTGATTCGCGCCTCGAGGCGACGGGCAAGCTCCTCGCGCATAAGCGTCACGCGATGAGGTCCTGCGGGGACCTTGGCAAACTTGACGTTCAGTTTGCGAATCTGATGCGCGGGGATCAAACACTCACCATCGCACACGAGATCGCAGAAATCGGCCTGGTCAAATTCGAAAGACGAGCAAGCTTCGTCAATAAGCTTCAAGGTCTCAAGCGAGATCTCCGTCTTGCCCGCGCCAAGGCCCTTCGGAAGAAGGCGGTGCATAAAATCGGCATAGGTGAGAATCTCGGGGTTACGCTCGCCCATATCGGGCAAGACGCCATCAATATAGCGGCCGAACAGCGGGTTCGGCGTGATGAGGAATACCTCGCGCGGATCGAGGCTCTCTCGATTCTGGTAGAACAGATAGGCGATGCGCTGCATGAGAACGCTCGTCTTGCCGCTGCCCGCAATGCCGTTGACCAGCAGGACAGAAACATCATCGTGGCGCACCACAAGGTTCTGCTCTTTCTGAATGGTTGCCGTAATGGCCTGCATCTGAGCCGTGCGGCGCTTGGATAACGAAGCCAGCAAGAGCGAATCCTGAATGGCCACCGTGGTATCAAAGTAGGCCTTGAGTACCGGTCCTTCGATATCGAACTGACGGCGCAACTTGAGGTCGGCCTCTATCACGCGACCGTCCGCTTTGTAGGAAGTGCGACCGTTGTCCTGATTGTAATAGGTCTCGGCAATGGGAGAACGCCAATCGACGATCATGCGGCGGCAGAGTTCATCTGACATGCCGGCGTTGCCAATGTAGAACTCACGCGGAGCAGCCCCCTGCTTGAACTGCAGCACCACCTTCGCGAAATAGGGCTGACGCTTGAGAAGCTGGATCTGCGAGAGCTTCTCGGCATCGGCCTCCTGCATGATGTTGTAGTTGCTGATGATGCTGTTCATGGCCAAGAAGTCAGCGTAGGTTTCCATGGCGTCATCATCGGTGGACAGATCGATCGAGACTTCACCCGCCATGGACTCCTTGTCCTCGGCTGCCTGCGCGCGCGTTTTCTCCATTTTGGCAACAAGAGCCTGGCCGAGCTCGTCGAGTTTGGCATACGTCCGCGTCAGGTGCTCCTGCTCCTGAATGAAAACGGGATCCTGCGCGGAAAGCACTGCCGCATCAGAGTCCATATGATCCATCTGGCCTTCAGCCATCATGCAATCTGTCGCCATCGATTCAACCTTCGCCGTAGGTCTTCCTGAAAAAATGCGCCAAATATTGTAGCACCTCCAAACCACCCGAACCCAGCTTATGGGGAATCTGACACCGCCTCGCAATCGACGCGGTTAGATACTTGGGTTTATCATTGTCGAAGCAAGGACACGACGCAGCCAAGGAGAGAAACATGCTGTACGGAAATCGCATTGCCGATCTGGCGGCAATCTGCCCCAAAGCAAAGGCCTTCATCGACAAGAACGATCTGGCAAGCCTGCAACCGGGCAAGTACGACCTCGGAGAAGGCGATTTCGTCAACATCCTGTGCGCGAAAACCCGCCCGCGCGAGGAATCGCAGTATGAATCGCACGTCAATTACATCGACATCCAAATGCCCATCGAGGGCTATGAGCTCTGCGAGGTCGCGCCTATCGAGGATGCGAAGGTAAGCACACCCTACTCCGAAGCAGATGACATCGCCTTTCACAGCAATGCGCATGAAGACATGCAGTACCTGCTTGAGCCGGGTACCTTCATCCTACTGATGCCGCAAGACGCGCACATGCCCACGCTTGCCATCGACGAGCCCGAGCCCATCAAGAAAGCCGTGTTCAAGATCCGCGTGGAAAACTACGTCTAGGAGCCGTGCCGAAGACGGCTCCCGGGGGGTTGCGCTTGGAAGAATCGACGTTCGCGCTCGGCGGTCCAAGAGCCGAGGCAGCCCAGGAGCCGCTCTTAAAATCTAGGAGCTACGCTTGCAGTCTAGGAGCCGCGCTTGCAATCTAGGAGCTACGCTTGGACAGCTCGCTGTAGGCCGCGCCGCCGATGATGCAAGCCGCACCGAGCACCTGAAGCGGAAGCAGCTGCTCACCCAGAAGCAGGGCGCTGAAGACTACAGCCGAAAGCGGCTCGGCGTAGCCAGCCACGGCAACCGTTTGGGCGGGCAAGCGCCCAATGGAGCTGAAATACCAATAGCAGCCCAAGCCCGTATTGACGAAACCGAGCACGAGAATGTAGGGCCACGAACTTGCGGGGATAGATAGATCCAAGCCGCTCGTAAAGCCCAGGAACACCGTCACCACGACAAAGGCGACGACCAGCTGCACCATGGAGTTCTCAAACCCGTCAGCCGAACTCGCCATTTTGTTGAAGCACACCATAGCCGCGTACGTAAGCGCAGCTCCGACTCCGCACAAAAGACCCCAGACGTCAGCTCCTTCCTGCAGAGCCAAACCGTTGACCATAAGCAAGCCGACAAAGACCACCGCGAAGCCGCACAGCTTGCGAATCGTCAGGCGCTCCTTGAACACCAGCGGGGAGGCGGCCATCACCAGCACCGGACCGCAATAGTACAGCAAGGTGCCCAAGCTGACGCCTATGCGCTGGTAGGCCTCGTATACAAACAGCCAACCGCCCGCCATAGCCACGCCGGAAAGGACCAGAAACACGAACTGTCTCTTGTCCTGTATGCAGGTGAGCTTTCGCCTCGTGCACAGAAAGATACCCACCAAAAGAATCGAACCCAACAAGGTTCTAAACCAAACGATCTCCTGACTCTGAAGGGCAATGTGCGCGGCAACAATGCCGTTTGTGCCAAACAGCAAAAGGGAGGACAAATATTTCAGGAAAGCCTTGTTCATGGGTAAAGTATCTCACATACGGG
>JAFXIM010000316.1 GCA_017533165.1 Eggerthellaceae bacterium | reverse complement strand
GTCCTCTTCCACAACCTCAAGCACAACCAGCTCGCCGGAAGACAGGGCCGGATTGTCCTCGTCAACGGGCATGAAGAAACCGTAGTCCTTGCCCTCGTGGATGATGAGGCCGAGGAACTCAAGCGTGAGCTCGTCGCCGCGCTCGTCAGTCACGGCAATGGTGATGCCCTCTTCCGTGGGCGGGCAGAAATTAGGAGCGCTTCCCTCGCGAACCATGCTTCTTTCCTTTCTTCTCAGCAGGCTTTGCAGCCTTCTCAGCTTCCTTAGCCGCCTTCTCAGCAGCGCGCTTATCAGCCTCTATGCGGGCGACCGACACGGACGAAATGCCCGTAGTGCCGGAGTGGTCAAATTCGAATACGTCAACCTTGTCGCCGTACTTCTTCTGCAGCTTGGCGTAACGCGGCTCGCGCGTCTTCCACAGGCAGTAGAGCGGGGTTGCCACGGCGATGGAGGAATAGGAGCCGATCACCAGACCAAGTGCCATGGCAAAGGCGAAATCCTTCAGAGTCTCGCCGCCGAACAGCAGCATGGCCACAACGGGGATGAGCGAGGTGAGCGTGGTGTTGCAGGTGCGGATGAAGACCTGGTTGATGGAGTGATTCGCCATGGTGAAGAAGGTGCAGCGAATCTCCTCGCCCTGCATGTTGTCGTTGATGCGGTGGAACACGACGATCTTGTCGTAGAGCGAATAGCCCAGGATGGTGAGGAGCGCCGCTACTGCGTTCGGGGTGATCTCGCGACCCACGAGCGCGTAGATGCCCACCACCAAGATGATGTCGTGAAGCAAAGCCACAACGGCCATAACGCCCATCTTGTACTCAAACCTGAACGCGATGTAGGCGATGATCAGCAACAGCGACACCACGAAGGCGATGATGGAGGACTTGATGACGCCCGCACCCCAGTCCGGGCCGATGGTGGTTACTTCAAAGCTCTCCGTGGAAAGACCGAGTGCGTTTGCGACCTGCGTAGCGCTTGCGGCAGCGTCCTCGGGACTTACGGTGGTGGTGCGCACCAGGAAACCGGCAACGCCGTCGGAAGACGTGGTCTGGATGACGGCGTCGGGCTCGCCCGCGTCCTCGAAGGCGTCGCGCATCTGCTCGATGGTGACATCGCCGGTGTTCTGGAATTCAACCGAAGTGCCACCCACGAACTCAATACCGAAATTGAAGCCTCGCAGGCCCATGATGCCGAGCGAGACCACCATGAGCACGGCCGCGATAGTGAGGAACACCTTGCGATGGCCCATGAAGTTGATATCGCGCTTGATGAAGCGGCCCTTAACGGCAGGAGCGGCTGCGGGCTTACCTTCGCCAGTCTCCTCGCCCTTGCCTTCACCGGAGGCATCGACGGAAGCGCTCGAGGCGGCGGCACCCTTCTTGCCAAGGGGCAGGGCCAGCTTGCCCGAGCCGAAGGCGCGACCGTAGTCGGCTGCTTCCAAGCTGTCGGAAATGCCCCAGAAGCCGGGGTTGTTCGCGATCACCTTGGGGGCGAGCAGGCGAATAAGCGGCGCCTTGAAAATGAGCATCATGATGATGTCGCAGCAAATGCCGATAGCAAGCGTCAGGCCGAAGCCCTTAACGGAGGCGCTTGCCAGAAAGAAGAGTGTGAGCGCCGAAACCAGCGTGACCGAGTCGGCGTCGATGGAGGTGACGATGGCGTGCTTAACACCCGTGATGGACGCGGCTCGGACGCTGCGGCCCATGCGAATCTCCTCGCGGAAGCGCTCAAGCGTGAGGATGGAGGAGTCCGCGGCCATGCCGATGGTAAGCACGATGCCCGCGATGCCGGCAAGGGACAGGCTGAACAAGCCGAAGAAGGAAAGCGCGGCCAAAATACCCAGGTAGAGCACGGCAAACACCGCCATGGCAAGCGCCGCGATCATGCCGAGACCCTTGTAGAACGCAAACAGGTAGATCATGACGACGGCAAGGCCGCACAAAGCCACGACAACGCCCTTGGCGAGCGCATCCTGGCCGAGGGTGGGACCGACCACCTGGCTCTGAGCGTACTCGAAGTTCACCGGCAGCGAGCCGCTCTCGAGCACGGTCTGCAGGGCCTTGGCCTCATCCATGGTGTAGTTGCCGGTGATGGAGACCTGGCCGCCCGTGATCTCGGACTGAACAGCGGGCGCAGACTGAACTTCGTTATCAAGGATGATGACGATCTTGCCGTTGGTGGGCGCGAGCTCACGCGTTGCCTCGGCAAACGCCGCTGAACCCTCGGAGTTCAGCGTGATGTTGACGGCGTAGTCGGTGGACAGATCAGATGCCTGGCCCACGGTGACGAGCGTGATCTGGTCACCGGTGATAAGCGGGGTGTAGGTGCCGGGTTCAACTTCCATATACTCGATGGTGCCCGTGGGGAAGCTGTTCCCGAAGTCATCGGTAACGGTTTGCTGATTGGCGTAGAGGCCGCTGTCGATCTGGTTCCTCACCGTTTCGTCGGTGAAGGAATCCAAACGTGCGAAGGTAAGCGAACCGGTGCGCCCGATGGTCTCGAGGGCCTCCTCGGTATCGGACAGACCAGGGATCTGCACGAGAATCTGGTTATCGCCTTGCACCTGAACCGTTGCCTCGGAAGCGCCAAGCGCGTTCACGCGGCTTTCGATG
>JAFXIM010000315.1 GCA_017533165.1 Eggerthellaceae bacterium | reverse complement strand
TTATAAAGGAGATTTTTATTATGAAGAAAATAGCAGAAGATCTTATCGCCGAGATGGAAGCCACCAATATCCTGAAGTCTGGTACCAAGTACACCATCTCCGAGTATGCTAACGAACTGCTTACTTTCCAAAATATGATTTCCAAGCTTATCGCAGGCGACGAACATCGTGATGACATGAGGGTGGACGAAGCCATGTTCAATCTTGAAAACCAAGCTCGCCAGAAGGGCCTTCGCGATCATCCTGCAGTGCATAACGCTGTCCTCTCTATGAAGCAGCTGTCGAAGGAGATGGCTATCGTTATATCCGGTATTCGTGGGGAGAAACTCGTCTCTAACGCTCTGAATTATTTGGACAGACCGAGCACGAAGGTCTACAAAAACGTCTATGTTACGGACTGCGAATACGAGAGCGAGTTGGACCATGTCATCCTCACCAACTCCGGCATATTGCTTCTTGAAGTTAAGCGTGTGAAAGAGGATGTGGTTTTGACTGAGGAGGGCAGACTGGTTGTCGGCGACAAATGCTTTGGCGGGAACTCCAGCCTGGGTGAAAAGATGCTTCTGAAGCGGCGCCTGCTCAAGGAAGCTATTGAGAAAGCGGCTGCCGATAGGGGGGTGGAGTTCCCCGACATAGTTGTCGATAGCTTTATCGTTTTTTGCGCCCCATATGGGGAGTTCATTCATGTCGAGGATCTCTACAAAAAGGAAAAGTTCACATTCCATACAGCAATATGCAAAAAAATCGAAAATTACGTAGGCTGTGCCTATTATAAGCCTTCTCATCTTAATCAGCTCGGGGAGATATTGAAGGCAATGGAAGAAAATCCCAAGCGGTACCCTGCTGATATTGACTTCGATGAGATCCGTATGAACATAGCCACCGCGCTGGCTTTGCTCCAGGATGAAGAACCCGAAGTAGAAACTGAGGCATCTGCAGAAGTCGAAAGCCCTCTCGAATGCGAGCAGGATGCACATGAAGTAGCCGCCGGACAGGAAGACCCTGCGGTAGTCGAATTTACTCCTGAAACTGAGAAGGCAGCTCCGGCGGACGACATAGAAAACCATCCCCGCTACATAAACAGAATCCAGCTTGATAAGTTCAGCAAGGAAGCTCTGCACCTGCGTAGAAACCGCATTCTCGCCGCGAGTATGGTCGCAGGGGTAATTATCTCCAGCGCGGCCGCAATACTTGCTCGCCGCAGCTAAGGATCGCCCATGGGGGCAAAATAGCATCTCTATTTTGCCCCTATGGATTAGAGCGAAGAAAGGAAGTGACATCTTAGGCCACTTGACCTACAAGAGTAGGCGTATCCACAACATAAAATTTAGGAGGTTCATTATGAAGAATAAGAAAACACTTATAATAGACATCTTCATTGTCGTTTGGTTCATGATCGCCTTAGCGTTTTTAGTTTTCTGTGTACACGTTACTGTGCTTGAAGGCTTAGGCACCGTCGACATAGGGGAAGCTTATCCGGATATAGATCCTTATAATCTCCCGATTTATAGCTTTCAAGGTTACTCGAGCTTAGGTATGGTGCCGCTTGTTGCCCCTTTCATGATCCCCTTTATCTTAATCAGCCTACAAACCAAGCGAACTAGGGAGTTGTTGCTGTTCGCATTGCTCCTCATAACCCTTATTTCCTATAACTCCAGTATCAATGCAACTTGGGCCTTCCTGCAAGAAGTCAGCACTGAAGCCAGCCCCATCGGCCGTTACACGACCGGAATAGTTTATCCAGTGGCGTACTCGATTTACACGGCCTTCTCATTAGTGCTTCTAGAGCACCTTCCCTCCGATGAGTAGGAGGCATAAAAATATTACTCCCTAATCACTTCACCGAATTCATTGAAAACAAGGAGGTTTAACCAATGCTTTTCATTATTTCTGGCCCTTCTAGTTGCGGCAAAAGTTCCCTCTGTGCCGCTCTCGCTAACACTGATTCCACCCTTACTAGATTAATCCCCCACACGACCAGACCGCCCAGAGGGCTTGAACGCACGGGAGAGGAGTATTTTTTCGACAGCGCGTATGATTTCTGCGAAGCAGACGTGCTCGAAAGCTCCAAACACGGCAATTTCGTCTACTGGACGGATAAAAGTGAGCTTGACTCGTTGTTGGCGGCAGGTGCAGATGTTCTCTGCTGCGTAGAGCCCAGCATCGGAGTGCAGCTTAAGCGCCTTTACCCTGACTCGGTCACAATCTTCATTCGGGCTTCAATCGCCACGCTGAAGGAGCGGCTTATGCTCCGACATTCTGACAACATAGAGGCTCGCATGGAGTCAGTCAAGCAAGACCTTCTGACCGGAAGAGTCCACTACGATTACGTGCTAATCAACGAAGATTTCGACTTCGATACCACACTCGATGAGCTTAAGTGCTTGGTCAACTATCTTCGTGAAGGCAAAGGTCTCAAAATAGATCTTCACACCCACACCACCGCTTCCGACGGTTTTCTCTCGACTCAAGAGCTGATCGATGAGGCTAAGAAGGCCGGCATTTCTTATCTTGCGATTACCGACCACGACCATATCACTTCCACGAAGGAGCTCCAGAAACAGAATCGAGACATCTGCCTTATTCCGGGTGTGGAAGCAACCTGTTCGTTCACCGGAAGTTCTGGTAAGACTTACCAAGTGCATGTAGTCGGGCTGGGTGTCGACGAAGAATCTCCTGAGCTTAATAGGCTGTTGGAGCTTAATCGCAAAGAGGATAAGCGTCCGTATATAACCGCCATTCTTGAGAAATTATGTGAGTGCGGAATAGACCTCGGTTCTTATGAGGATATATGCACAAAGTATCCCAACACAACTCAGGTCGGCCAAATCCATATCGCTAAGCAATTGATCGAACATGGAGCTGTCGATGATATCGACCAAGCATTCCTGGATTACCTCGGGCCTTCCGGAAAAGCATACGTCCGCAATGAGCAATTTTGCATTCCAATGTCCTTTATGCTGCATAACATCTTAAAAGCAGGAGGCATACCGGTGCTTGCGCACCCGTTCCTATATGACATGGGAGAGGAGGATTTCATGGATCTGCTCATTAGCTTCCGTCATCTTTCTGAGGAAAGAGGTGCGATAGAAGCCTTCTATCCCAGCCATACAGAACAGCAAACCAAGCATCTCCTCGAGATAATAAGCCGTTTAGGGCTGGTTCCTTCAGCCGGAAGTGACTACCACTCGACAGGCTTTGATACCCTCAACGCATATCCGGCCCGAATATGCGAAAAGTTGCTTTGGAGATTGGGGGTGAAAGTATAAACTATCACGCCCAATGCGGAAGAACATTTCTTCGAATCTGATGTTCTCTCCTTCGGCACAAGCGGCGAGGAAAACCATTTCTTCAATGACGACAACCACTTCTTCATAAAGAAAGGATGTATATACATGTATAAAAGCATTAAGCCCACCGATTTCGTTGATTTCCACACCCATACAACATCGTCCGATGGCATGCTGACTCCCGATGTCCTCGTTCAGAAGGCACGTGCTGCCCATATTTGTGTTTTGGCTATCACCGACCACAATCAGATCACGGATATACCCGATGCCACTCCTCCTGATATGCTCCTGCTCCCCGGCGTTGAGGTAAGCTGTACTTTTGAGCAGACCGAAATCCATGTAATTGGTCTTGGTGTTAGAAACGATTGCGCCCCCTTGAATGCGCTGCTTAACTACAACCGTGAAGGCAGACGTAACTATATCACGGCTATCTTAGATAACCTTCGCAAGTGCGGGATCGATCTGGGCTCTTTCGATGACCTTTTTGCAAAGCATCCAGACACCCACCAGCTTGGCAGGATGCATATCGCTTCAGACCTCGTCGATCTCGGTTATGTTCCCGATTCCAACGATGCTTTCCGGCTCTACTTGGGCGCTGGAGGCAGCGCGTACGTAAAAAATCAGCACGATTTCTGCTCGCTCTCTGCGGCCGTAAAGGCCATTCACCAGGCAGGTGGAATCCCTATCCTCGCCCATCCTTACTATTATCACCTGGACGCTGAGCACTTTCAGCAACTGCTGCTCAAGTGGAAAGACTTAGCTAGTTTGCTGCAGACGCCTTTGGGTATTGAGGTCTTCTACCCTATGCATAATACTGAAGAAACCGCGACTTTGAAGGACATTGCCCGTGAGCTGGGATTCATGCCCTCCACCGCCTCCGATTACCATGCCAATGGCTCTGACTCTCTCATGGAGTACAACGCCGAAATGTGCACCGATCTCCTCAACGCGCTGGGAATCGAAATCGAGTAAATACACAATATTCGAAAGGAGTCCACACATGAAAAAACTTCACAAACTCGCAGCCATCGTCCTTGTCCTCGCAACTATCGTAACGGCGTTTGCCTTCCCCGCTTCCGCAGCCTACTCGACCCGTGTCGCCACTTATATAGAAGGCTGCTTGCCTCTCGTTACCAATGCAGCGCCTTTGTCTGGGGCAAGCAAAGTGTACGCCTACACCAATTCGTCTCTTACGGAAAAAACCTCGAGCTCTTATATTGACACTTATACTGATAAAGTAGTAATTACAGATATCAGTATAAGTGGAAAAGCAGTTAAAGCCACATACCCCACATCTTCTGGCAAGTATAAATCAAAGTGGTTTGCCACGGACGACATTCTCGGTATCGAAGCCGTCGATATACGCGAATATACCGCGCAGCATAAACTTTCCGTTTATCGTATGTCTTCCTCTTCCGATGTAAAATTCACCGGTTATATCTCTGTGGATGATAACTGTATCAATCTCGGCAGGCATAGTGTAGGCGATACGAACTATTACGTCACAATCTATCCAATTTCAGAGGCAGAAGTAAACGGAATTACTGTAAGACACAAAATCGCCTTGTCTCCCATTGCGGGATATCATCGGTTATCGTCTAAGCCTTGCGAAATCATCGATCCTGCTGCTAACAAAAGTGCGCCTTCCACTAGATCCGCAAGAGAAGACGAGGTTGCAGCAACGCTTGAAGCTATGATGAACGGCACTTCGCATGACGGAGCCTATGAAGTTAATACCAAGTACGAAGGCCCCTATTCTCACGAACAGTGCAAAGGTTTCGCTAAGTCTGTTTTCCAAGAACTCTTTGGCTACAATATTGGTTCCACTCAAAGCCGTTCTTCCGGAGAGAACTACAAACTTAACCACAGTTCAAGCAAAACCGTATATGTGGGATCTGTTGCCGATATATCTAATGATTCCACCGCAGAGCTCGAAAAGCTATTTATAGATGCACGGCCTGGGGATTTTGTCCAGATGAGGCGAGATCATGGTGGAAGCCATTCCGCTATTGTAGTTTCCGTATCGTCAAGCAAACTTACACTGGTCGAGGCAAACGTTGATGGCAATAACGGGATCATCAAAAAGGCCTATACATGGTCTGAATTGTGCGATTCTAACGAAGCCATGTCGCTGTATACAGCGAAAAATTATTAAGTATATCC
>JAFXIM010000314.1 GCA_017533165.1 Eggerthellaceae bacterium | reverse complement strand
TGCGGTATACTTCTCAGTGCTCACAAAAGGACGCGTGCGGAGAATCTTGCCGTCTTTTACGTCGACGACCGAAAGGTTCGTGCCATTGCCGCCAGAGCAGAAACTGAAGTTCTGAATGACGGTCTTATCTGCACCAACACCAAGCTTCATACCTTCTCCTTCCTTCTTTTGAAACCAACACTCGAACGCGCAAGTGCTTACTTCTCTTTTCCACCGGAGTGGAAGCTTCCAGCTGCGCCACGATCTTCCCTCCTCTCGCAGCCAGAAAACGAAACGAACGAAGACACAGGACCCCCGAGGCCCGTCTTCGAAGCACGATTGTATGTTCTCGGCAAAAGGTATCCCCAGGTGGGCGACTGGCGCCTAACGAGTTTTTCCGAACTCTGTACGGAATTGGACTGTTTTTAAAATTCCAGCTAGCGAACCGTCCAGAAATTGGATTTTGCCATCGGATTCATCAGCGCGTACGCGCATCCTCTAAGGCAGTTTGCGTAGTCATTAAGAGCCAAAAAACCGCTGCGGCATATGGCCGCAGCGGTATTTTGGCGAAAGATCTATTTCCCACCGTGCGGGAAATAGATCGGATTTGAAATACATGGGCTTTATCGCAGTGGCACTTTATCAAGATTTATAGCCGTTCCCGTAGCCCGCCGACAAGGATTCGGGCGTTGGATGCCGACTAAAACGGACGGCGATCAAGGCCTGCTCCTCACAAACGCAGCAATCAAATCTGCGGACTCTTCGACTCCAATGCTTGAGTCAAACGAGAGATCATAATTCCTAAAGTCTCTCCACCTCTCACCGGTGATGAACTCGAAGTGGGATTTACGCGCGCGATCGTAGCGGGCAATATGTTGCAAAGCGGCCTGGCGTGATTCTCCAGATAGCCCCATGATCCTCGACACGCGATACTCAAGAGGTGCATAGAGGAAAACGCGCACGATGTCATCAACCTCGGTGAATGTGTCGTCCGCCGCAGGACCAACGATCACGCAAGATCCCCGCGATGCGATTTCTTTCAGCACTGCCGACTGTGCCTTTCTGGATCGCCCCGCTTCAGACGAGCTTAAGTAGTGGCTGTAGGCAAGGCTTGAGCTGGCTTGGTCCTCCATCTGCATTGCGAAATCACCAACAACCCCAAGTTCCTCGGCAACTTGGGCCATTTCGTCGCGCCCGTAGAACTCTACTCCCAAACGCTGGGACAGAAGCACGCCTATTTCGCGACCTCCAGTACCGTTCTCTCTGGATATCGTGATAACGGCGTTCTTCGCATCAGCAAAATCATCACCAGCCTTGCCTGCCCTCCTTTTGATAAGAGGCATCATGCCAGATCCCTTCGGCACGCGCGTCGCTGACCTTCCGTACACAACTGTGTACAGAGCGATTGCGCCGACGATAACTGCAGCCGCCATGATATACATGCCAGAGTAACCCACAAGAGGCACTGCGGAACCGAGGAGGGCCGGGCCGAGTCCCTGTCCGCCATCCGTAAAAACGTAGAACGTAGAAGTGGCCAAACCAATCCTGTGCGCGGGAGCGGCTTTGGTGACGATGGTCTGAAAGCACGTGAACGTACATCCATAGCCAATCGCCAAAAGCGCGGCAGAAACCACCAGTCCAATAGCGGAGTGCCACTGACTTAGAGCGACAAGACCCAAGACGTAGCATATCAGGGAGGGGTAAGCAACAGCATTTGCCCCTCTTCGATCCATTACCTTGCCAAGCAAAGGCCTGAAGAAGAGCATAACTCCCGAATACGCGATGAAGAACATCGGGGCGTACTGCCCAATTCCGACCTCTTCAGTGTAGGGATTGATAAACGAAGTCACGCTCGCATAGCACACGGTCAAGCAAAAGTTGATGCCAGACATCGGAACCGCCTTCATCTCGAAGTAATCCTTAAAATGAAGGCCCTTTCCTTGCTCTGCCCTCTCCTTATCTGATAGAACGATTTCCTCCACTCTGAGCATGCAAACCGCCAACAGAGACAAGGCCGATAAAACGGAACACGCAGCGAACAAGATGGCGTGATCGTAGTTCTGTAAGATGATTATCCCCAAGAAGGGACCCAAGGCAGCAGACATCGTCGTACTCAGGGAGAAGAAAGCTATCCCCTCCCCATATCTATCTCTTGGAATATATCCCGTTGCCACAACCGTTGTCGTGTTGCTCGCAACGCCAAAGGCTACGCCATGGAAAAGCCGGATAAGAAGAAATCCGGTTAAGCCAACCGGCAGGTAATAGGCGAAGGTAGCCAGAAAATACAGTACACTGCCAGAAACCAACAGCCGTTTTCTTCCGATGACTTCCGTATAGCGGCCGGCAAATATTCGACTGATAAGCGCACCTATGATAAAGATCCCGACAACAACCCCCGCCACGCTGGTACTTGAGTTGTACACAGCAAAGGAGTATGCGGCCATCGTGGTCGTCAGCATACTGAATACCATGGACGAAAATGTCTTCGCCAAGGTTATGAGCATGAAGTCTTTCGTCCAAAGCTTTGCGTTCGACATATCCTAATCACCCGACTAATCACACTACCCTGAAGCTCTTCTAATAGACCTTCAGTGCGGCTTTTGATCTTTCTAGGCATACTGCCGTCTAGCCGTACTGGCGTTACCGACGTTTTCGCGAGTTAGCCTTACACTAGCCTGCCGCGCATAACTCGTTAATGCCGACCGTTGTCGAGACTTTTTCAGTATATAAGACACATTAAAGCTTCTCGACAAGCAAAGCCCGCGAGGAGCTGGAGGGGGTTATCTCGCGGGAATCTGCCTTAGAAAGGGGATACTGAGCAAAGCCGCAGCAATGGGCTCACTCAACCCTGCGTGGCGAGACCATTTTATTTTGAGCGCCCTTCTTGCCTCTTTGCCGGCTGTAAAAAATCCTGAATAAGAAGAGAAGCGTCCCGTTTTGGAACAAATAGCTGGACGATTGAACAATAAATGCATCTGCCAGAAAGGAGACGACGAACGTCCGAGCGGGGCGAGACCGCCCCGCTGAGGCAGGATCGAGAAAAACGCAACGTCAGCCTACGAGCGCAGACGGCCATAAACGGAGGATTCACCTGTAGGATGAAGGCCGCCGAAACTTTGCAGCAACTCAAGGGGATGGAATGCATGCTCGCGCCACTTTGCGATAGGGGGGACTTCGATCCTGCCTTGGCGAAACCAATCGGGCTCACCGAGCTCCTGACCCCATTGACAAGGCAAAAGATAGCACGGGGCCAAATCAAAATAGGCTCGTTTCTCGAGAATCTTCGTGCATGCCTTCCTTTGTCCAAATAGTAAACAGTTTCCACGAGGAGGTTTGCGCGAAATCGTCCATCAAATAGACCCTGTTGCTCAGCCAAGAGGCTCCTTGCTGACAATCACTTGGGAAATACTAGGAACATACTCGTAGCAGTGTGGGCAACTTTTCGCCGCGGGCGGAATAGGCTTGCCGCAATACAAGCACAAACCGCGCATCAACGCTTCGCGCTCTTTCTCGCCATAGCATTCACCGCAAGCTAAACAGTAGGCGTTTCCACAGGTTCTTTTATTCATATTGCTCTTTCTTTTTGGATCAAATCCGTATCCAATAAACGCTGCCAGCCTAATTAGCCAACCTTGGGTGAAAATACCATATAGAACGCCGCAATGTCTTTAAGTTTCCCAGAAGGGTTTTATGCGCTTTACTCCTAAACTGCTCTAAATGCGGCAGAAGCAGAGGGGCCCTTCTGTTGGCCGCAAAAGTGGTGAAAAAATGGAGAGCAATCGCATCGGCGCAAGAATGAGAGTATTCTGGCAAGGTCAAATATCCGTTACCCATCGGGGGGTCTTTCGCGCAAGGAGGGAGCGTAATGTACAAGATTCATTGCCTAAATAATATTTCTTCCGTTGGTCTGGCTCTGCTCACCGACCAGTACAAGCTCACCGACCGCATTGAAGAGGCTGACGCCATTCTGGTTCGCAGTGCCAACATGCACGAGATGGAGATCTCCCCGAACCTCAAGGTAGTTGCTCGCGCTGGCGTAGGCGTAAACAATATTCCGCTCGATACTCTGGCGGAGCGTGGCATCCCCGTATTCAACACCCCTGGCGCCAATGCCAACGCCGTTAAGGAGCTCGTGATTGCCGGCATGTTGCTCGCTTCTCGCGACATCGTAGGAGGCATCGAGTGGTGCAAGGCCAACGCTGATGACGAGAAGATCGGCAAATCCGCTGAGAAGGCCAAGAAAAAATTCGCTGGCGGCGAAATCATGGGCAAGACGCTCGGCGTCATTGGTTTGGGCGCAGTTGGCAAGCAGGTCGTCACTTCTGCTGAGGCTTTGGGCATGAAAGTCATCGGCTACGATCCCTTCCTCGACGAAGAGCGCGCTGCCGCCATCTCCGCCACCATGCTGTTCACCGCTGACCTTGATGTGCTATACGCCGACAGCAAGTTCGTCACAGTTCACGTT
>JAFXIM010000313.1 GCA_017533165.1 Eggerthellaceae bacterium | reverse complement strand
GTACGAACTGCAAACAGGCCGATGATGGAGGTGATGATACCGCAAGCGGCAATGCAGACAGGAGTGCAGATTGCCCAGACGATGTCAGCATCCGTGAAGTATCCGCCCAGGGAGGCAAAAGTAACGGCCAAGATGGTCGGAGCGAGGATGGAGCCAGTATAGGACTCGAAGAGGTCGGCGCCCATGCCAGCAACGTCACCAACGTTATCGCCTACGTTGTCAGCGATGGTAGCGGGGTTACGCGGGTCGTCCTCGGGGATGCCTGCCTCAACCTTGCCAACGAGGTCAGCGCCCACGTCAGCAGCCTTAGTGTAGATACCGCCGCCAACACGAGCAAACAGAGCAACGGCAGAAGCGCCAGTAGCAAAGCCCTCGACCATGCCGATATGCTCATGCATGAGCTCATAGGTATCCACGCCGAAAACGAGCAGGATGAGCCAAAGGGAAAGACCCATAAGAGCAAAGGATGCAACGCACAGACCCATGGTGAGGCCGGACTTAAAGCTCACGTTGAGGGCCTTAGCAACAGACTCGGTTGCTGCATATGCGGTACGGGTGTTGGCGCGAGTCGCGACATGCATGCCAACGTAACCAGCAGCAGCGGAAAGAACGCCACCGGTGATGAAGGCAAGAGCGGTGACCGGGGACAGAGCCACGGCCATGATGATGGCAACGACTGCCATGAAGATGATAAGAAGCTTGTACTCTGCGAAGAGGAAGGCCTTAGCGCCCTGCTGAATCTTCAAAGAGATGCTGTTCATCTTGTCCGGACCAGGATCCTGCCTAAGGACCCAAGATCCGAGATAGGCTGCTACCGCGATGCCAATGGCGGCACAAACGGGAGCAAGCCAAGCGACGGATGTAGTCACGTCAATCCTCCTTGAACTTCCTATTAACAATAATGTTGCTGTCCTCCAGCGCGGCATTCTGACGCGGGAGGGCAGTAACCGCTCTATTTTATGTTAGTTGAATTATTTGTGAAGACCCCAATATCATTACCGACGAGGTTAGGCCAAAGATTTCAGCAAACGGCAGCCTTCATCTTCAGCTCATTTGCAGTTCCATCCTGTATAATCATCCAGTTCAATGGCCGAGTTCCGAAACATAGCAACACACTTCCATATGAAGCTATTAGAACATCCCCTTGTCACAAGGATGTTCATAGCCTGTATTGCCATATACCTCGGCTATGTATTCGTAGAGGGCACATGGAACGAGTACGCTTTCGAGCTTGACTCGCACTACTATTACGCCAACCTCTTCTTTCTCTCCCTCGTTTTCAGCATCGTGTATCTCTGGGGGCAGCAAAGTCGCGTATCCATCGTGGTCTTTTGGGGCATGTGCCTTCTCATGGGCATAGCAAACTACTACCTGGTCGAGTTCAAGGGGCAGCCTGTTGTTCCCGCTGACGTGCTCGCCCTGCAAACCGCCCTTGAAGTGAAGGAAGGCTATGACCTGACCTTTCCTGATCAGGTAAGGGACAACGTCTGCCTCTACCTGATCAGCAGTGCCGCCTTGCTGATCGTGCCAAAAATCAAGCTCAATAAAAGACTCGTCATCACGCACTTAAGCTGCGCTATCGCACTTAGCCTTTGCTTTACGTGGTATATGAACGACGGCGACATCGAACAAGACTTCGATTGCGTTGTTGGCGAGTGGGAAACTCTGTGGTACTACGAAAATCAGGGAACCACGCTCTGCTTTCTCAAGCGCATCCAGGACTTCTTCCCCGACGCCCCTGAAGCTTACTCGCACGGAAGTGCTGAAGCCATCCTCAATATTGCTGCGAAGGGAAGCGATGAAGCTACTGGAATCAAAGCATCCGCATCGGAGCTACCCAACGTGATCATCGTTATGAACGAATCCTTTGCAGACATTACTAAGCTGCAGGGAGTTCAGAGCGACGAGGACCTCATTCCCAACTACCGCCTGTTGACGAATGAGTCCATTGTGAGCGGCAGCGCCTATGCATCCTGCTTCGGAGCTGGAACCTGCAACAGCGAGTTTGAGGTGCTCACGGGCGCGAGCATGGCAAACCTGGGGAAAAATGTCTACCCTTACGTCCTCTACGACCTTGCCAGCAACGAGAACCTCGTCAAAGTGCTCGAATCCTATGGCTATCAAAGCACTGCCATGCATCCGGCAGAGGCAAAGAACTGGCGCCGCGATCGCGTTTACGAAGCTTTGGGCTTTGACAGCTTCCTCGATATCAACGACTTCACGGACGCCGAATATCTTCGCCACTTCGTATCCGACGGCGCCACCTACGACAAAGCGATAGAGCTCATTTCCGACGAGCTGTACCCCCAGCTTATCCTAGATGTCACTATCCAGAACCACGGCGGCTATACAACGGATAGCCTTGCCGAAGCACACGACCTCAATATCACCGCAAGCGGTCAAGAACACCTAGCCCTCAGCGAATATGCTGCTTGCGTGCGACACTCCGATGCTGATCTCGCGAAGTTTATCGAGAATTTGCGCATGCTCGATGAAAAGACCATCGTGCTGTTCTTCGGCGACCATCAGCCCAGCCTCGGAGATATACCGATCGAGTGCCTCTATGGCAAAACAAGCGATGAGATGAGCCTTGACGAGCTTGAGCAAATGTACGAAGTTCCCTACCTCATATGGGCCAACTATGATACGGGCCTCGAAACCGGTGCTCGTCTCGACACCAGCCTCAATTATCTGGGAATGAACCTCATCAACGTAGCACAGCTACCGCTAACACCCTACCTGCAATTCCTCGAGAGCGCACAGACAAGCCTGCCCGCCCTTAACACCGTTGGATATATGAGCTCAGATGGGTCCTGGCACGCATACAGCGCAGAGTGGACGCATGATGAACACGCCGAGGACTTCCCGCTCATCGCGGAAGCTGCGCAAACATTGAGCGACTATGCCGTTGTCCAATTTGCAAACCTATTCGACGCCAAGGAGCACGTCGACTTGCTCGTGCTATAAGCTTGAAAACAGAGCATTAAAATTGAACTACAGGTTTTGTCGGACCCAGTCGATGTTGCCCATAACGGTACTGATGAGCTCATCGATCGATGGAAAGCTCATCATGGGCCTCAGCCACTCGACGAACTCAACGCAAATGCTCTTCCCGTAAATATCGCCTTCGAAATCGAGGATATGCACCTCCATGTTGGCTTTCGCGCTATCCGCGAAGGTGGGTGCCACGCCATTGGAAACCGCGGCCTTATAGCGCTTGCCGTCTACATAGGCGTATGCAGCGTACACCCCATCCCCGAGAACCTTATGCATTTCGGGAACATGAAGGTTAGCGGTCTTGAAACCGAAGTCTCCGCCTTCGCCTCTCCCCTGCTGAACCTCGCCGCAAACGCGATACCCACTCCCAAGCAGGGCGTTCGCCTCCTTGATGCATCCCTGCGCCAACAAAAGCCTTATGCGGGTTGAGGTGACAGGCTGCCCGTCTACCTCTAGAAGATCGTGGCCATGTACGCTCATACCACGTACGCTGCCCCACTCTTCAAGCTCAGCAAGACCGCCTGAGGCCCGTGCGCCAAAGCGGAGGTCGAAGCCGATGTGCATGCTGGAGGGCGTCCCGCCCTGAAACGTTAAATCCAGAAATTCGTCAGGGGCTTGCGCTGCAAACTCTTTCGTAAAGGGAAGTACCACAACCGCATCAAGGCCCTGCTCAGACAAGCTCGCAATACGCTGCCCGTTGCTCATGAGCTTTTTCAAACGATCAGCATGGAAGAGTTCATCGGGGTCTATGTCGAAGGTAAGCGCTATGGACAGGCGGCCCGTGTCACGAGCCTCTTGGCAGGCCTGTTCAATAATGAACCTATGCCCTTGATGCACCCCATCGAATACGCCAAAGGCGCAGCACGCTCCAACAAGAAGCTGCTGGTCATGCGCTTGCTCTAGGCTACAGATTACCGCCACGAATAACTCCCGTCTGGAAATTGCATCTCGGTCTCAAAAGATGACGGTTCGCATCAAACTCGTAAAGAGCCGCAAGCCTGTTTTCGGCTACAAGACAAATGATCTCCCCATCGAGCAAAGGCTTCTCACTCGTACGTACTCCAGAGGTGCATGCGCAAAGGTCATATTCAGACCGAGGGTAACGATACTCGCAAATGCTCACATCCTCAGGTTTGAGGAAATTCCCGTTGGAAACCGCCTTGTTTTGGCGCTCGTCAATAAAGCAAAGCCGGTAGCCCAGCAATCGCACGGGATCAAGCGCTGCTTTCACGCCAAGCTCTTCAAGCGTTTCTAAGCTGACGCAATCCGCAATGCCAATGGGACCTGCTTCGAGCCTTCTCAAAGCTCCCACGTGCGCAGGGCAGCCAAGACTGTTTCCGATGTCACGTGCAAGGGACCTAATATAGGTGCCTTTGGACACGCTGAAGGCAATTCTCCACACGGCAACACCGGTCTGCTCCTGTTCGAAGACTTCGATCAGATCCGCTGAGTACACCTCAACCTCACGCGGCTCCAATTCAATTACCACGCCCTTTCGGGCAGCATCGCAGGCCTTTACACCGCCAACCTTGATAGCTGAATACACGGGAGGAAGCTGCTTGTGGGAACCAACGAGCCCGGCAACGAAGCCACTAGCAAAATCAAAGGAATAGAGTTGATCGGGAACATCAGCCGTACGTATAGGCTCCCCATCGCAATCGTCGGTGTCGGTTGCGGTACCGAATACCACATCGACAACGTAACGCTTGTCATGGGCCGTCATATAGGCGTCAAGACGCGTGGCAGGCCCGATACATATGGGAAGAACACCCGACGCAAGCGGGTCAAGAGTTCCCGTGTGGCCCACCCTTCGTTCCCCAAATATGCGTCGGCATCGATTCACCACGTCATGTGAGCTCATGCCAGTCGGCTTGTCAACGCCAACAACGAGGCAAAGGCCGGATGCTCCCCTCTTCTGCGCGCACATGACTACTCCGCCACAAACGAGGACAGGCGGCTCTTCATGGTTTCAACTGCCTCATCGATAGCCATATCCAAGCTGAAGCCAGCTGCAGCCTTGTGTCCACCGCCACCGTACTCTCGCGCTACCGAAGCAACGTCGGCATCATCCTTGGCACGCAGGCTGCCGCGAACGACACCATCCTGCTCGCGAAGCATGCACGCAACGCTAATCCCCCTAATGGAGCGAAGAATATCGATGATAGGCTCAGCATCAGCCTTCGTAGCGCCACAACGCTCGAAATCGGCCTTGGTTAGCCAGCTCATCGCAAGCTTTCCATCCTCCAAGAGAAGCATGCGGTCAATGGCGACAGCCTCGATGAGAACGGATGCCGTGGTTCTGTTCTGATACACCGCACGAGAAACTTCGTGGGGCAAGGCTCCCGCCTCCACCATCTCGGCAGCCTTGGCAAAGCACAGAGCATCAGCGTTTTGGTACTGGAAGCGCCCAGTGTCGGTCATGAGGCCCGTGTAGGCGCAAGTGGCGATAGACGCCGTTCGCGAAACCCCAAGCAGGCCGATAAGATCCCACACCAACAAAGAACAGGATGCACTCGACGGATCCGCGAAGGTAAATTCCGTCATAGTGGTCTCTGACTCATGATGGTCGATGGTAATGGAGCTGCGAGCTCTGTCTAAAACGACAGCAGCATCCGCCAAACGCTCGCGCGTGGGAACATCGAGCGCTATGAAGAGATCGACTTCGCTAGCGAATTCAGAAGCGGGGGCAAGCTCTTCAAAGCCTTCCATATAGGAAAGAGAAGGATCAGGGGGGTCTGCTTTGGCCAAAAGGCAGTGCACCTCCTTGCCCAAGGCGCGCAAGGCCGAAGCCAAAGCAAGCTGCGACCCCAGGCAATCTCCGTCAGGGCTCACATGTCCGCAAAGCGCAAAAGATTGCGCCCCATTGATACGGGACGCAATCTCAGCAAGCGTAATATTAGTTCGAGGACTAAGCTGCATGAACTAGTACTCCTCTTCCTCACCGCGAAGCTCAGCGCTTGCGATGTTGCGGTCTCGGTCGCGGTTGAGGGCACTTGCGATACCCTCGGCAAGGTCAACCGATTTATCCAGATGGAAGCGAAGCTCGGGCGCAACGCGCCAGGAAAGCTGCCTTGCCATCAAAGAGCGAATGCGGCCCGAAGCCTTTTCGAACGCGGCCTTGACGGCTTCGTAGCGATCGGGCTCGGTGGTGTAGTACACATTGCATGCGCTACGGTCAAAGCTCACTTCGCAACCGGTAATGGTTACCATGCTAAGACGCGGATCGGAGATCTCGAAGAGCAGGATGCTCGCGATTACCTCGCGAGCCTGCTCGTTCACACGCCTGTTGGAAGAATTCTGCTTCATTATTCGGTTCTCTCGATTTCCTTGATGGTGTAACCCTCGATCGTATCACCGATCTTGAGGTCCTGGAACTTCTCGATGCCGATACCGCACTCATAACCCTGCTTGACAGACTTAACGTCATCCTTGAATCGACGCAGAGAGGCAAGCGAGCCCTCGAAGATGACGGTGCCGTCACGAACAATGCGTACCTTGTCGTCACGATGGATCTCACCCTCGGTAATGTAGCAACCAGCAATGGTTCCGACCTTGGGAACCTTGAAGGTCTCGCGAACTTCTGCGATACCAGTGTCGACCTCGACGATATCGGGAGAGAGCAGGCCGACGCGTGCAGCATTGATCTCTTCGATAGCCTGGTAAATGACACGGTACAGGCGGATGTCGACCTTTTCCTTCTCAGCCTGCTGCTTGGACTTACCAGTCGGACGAACATTGAAGCCGATGATAATAGCGTCAGAGGCAGAAGCAAGGGTAACGTCGGTTTCGGTAATACCGCCGACAGCCGCATGAACGATGTTGATGCGAACCTCGGACTGATCCATCTTGCCAAAGGCGTCGCGCAGCGCCTCGATAGAGCCCTGAACGTCTGCCTTAGCGATGAGGTTAAGATCGGTCTGCTTGCCCTCTTCGATGCGGCTGAAGAGGTCATCGAGGCTCATGTGAGACTTGGTCTCCTGCTCGGCAAGACGTGCACGAAGCGCACGCTCTTCGGCAAGCTTACGAGCATCGCGCTCGTCTTCGAAGACGCGGAACTCATCGCC
>JAFXIM010000312.1 GCA_017533165.1 Eggerthellaceae bacterium | reverse complement strand
ATGAACCATGTGCTTGGCGTAACCTTTGCCCGTCTTCCCCGCTGCCACAGCCACTCTGTGCATGCATGCATAGCTCGGGTCGGTGCTAGTACCCTTGGTCAACCAAGCGCCATCAATATCATCATAAGTGGGTTCGCCGTCGGGCTCATACATGAAGGTAGCGACTATTTCATCTTCATCAACAAGTACGTAGCTCTTCCCCGCTTCAATGTCTGCTTCAATGGTCGAGCGAAAAGGATAACCCGCCTGCCATTGATCGATGTCGAATGCGGCAATAGCTGCGCGACCGTCTGCCAGGACGCGCATGACCTCATCAATGTCTTCGATAAGGGTTTGACGGACAAGCATACGTCGTGCCTTTCCTCCATTAGTGCAACCCTGTAATCATAGCAGAGCGTCATCGCTCAGCATGCGAGCAATAAATCGTCCCGTATGGCTTGCCTCAATCTGAGCAACTTCCTCAGGAGTACCGCAAGCGACTATAGTACCGCCGCGATCACCGCCTTCTGGGCCAAGATCGATGATATGATCAGCGCATTTGATGACGTCAAGATTATGCTCGATCACCAATACCGTGTTGCCGCCATCGACCAAGCGCTGAAGAACGCCAAGAAGCTGGCGGACATCTTCGAAGTGAAGACCAGTCGTCGGCTCATCAAGAATGTAGAAGGTCTTTCCGCTCGAGCGCCTCTGCAGCTCGCTTGCAAGCTTTACTCGCTGCGCTTCGCCACCGGAAAGCGTGGTGGCCGGTTGACCCAGCCTGATGTAGCCCAAACCAACGTCAAACAGCGTCTGCAGTTTTCTTTTGATTGCCGGAATATTCTCAAAGAACGCAAGCGCATCCTCCACCGTCATATCTAAAACATCGGCAATGTTCTTACCTCGGTAAGTCACCTGAAGAGTTTCGCGGTTATAACGCGCGCCGCCGCAGACCTCGCAAGGCACGTACACATCGGGCAAGAAGTGCATCTCTATCTTGATTTGTCCATCGCCCTTGCAGGCTTCGCAACGACCGCCGCTCACGTTAAAGGAGAAACGGCCCGGAGCGTAGCCGCGCGCCTTAGCCTCCTGCGTTGAGGAGAACAGCGAGCGAATGTCGTCCCACAGGCCGATGTAGGTAGCAGGATTCGAACGCGGCGTACGCCCAATGGGGCTTTGGTCTATGTTGATGACCTTATCCAAGCCCTCAAGTCCCGTGATCTTCTTATAGGACCCCGTACGACGATGGGAATGATTGAGCCTATTGGCCAAAGCAGGGGCCAAGGTGTCAGTGATAAGAGAGCTCTTACCCGAACCGGACACTCCTGTGACCACAGTAAAAGCCCCTATGGGAACCTCGACAGTGATGTTCTTGAGATTGTTTTCGGTTGCACCCGTAAGCACCACACTTCCCCGACCTGGTGTCCTGCGAGTTTCAGGTACGTCAATACGCCTTCTGCCTGACAGGTAATCCGCCGTATAGGATCCCTCCGCCAACATGATCTGATCGGGACTTCCACTGGCAACCACATGACCACCGTGCTCGCCTGCGCCAGGCCCCATGTCCACCACGAAGTCAGCACTGCGAATGGTGTCCTCATCATGCTCAACGACAATGACCGTGTTTCCAAGATCCCTCAAGCGCGCAAGCGTGGCGATCAAGCGCTCGTTGTCACGTTGATGAAGGCCGATGGATGGTTCGTCCAGAATGTACAGAACGCCCATAAGGCCCGCACCGATCTGCGTTGCAAGACGAATGCGCTGGGCTTCGCCACCCGATAGCGTTGCAGTCGCACGCTCAAGCGTCAAATAATCAAGGCCGACATCGACCAAAAACCTCAAGCGAGCCTTTATCTCCTTCACAATAGGTCCCGCAATGAAGTCTTCCGCACCGGAGAAGCCCAAACCCTCAAAGTACGAAAGCGCATCAGCCGCCGATAGTTCGGTTACCTCATGAATGGACTTGCCGCCCACCGTAACAGCAAGGATCTCGGGTTTCAGACGACGTCCCTGACAAGCCTTGCAGGGGATAGTAGCAAAGTAAACGCCCAGCTTTTCCCTTTGAGCATCGCTTTGAGCCTCTTGGTAACGACGCGACACAGCCTCAAGCACACCTTCCCATTCGATGTACCAGTAGGTTTCGCGTCCGTCGACCGTCAGGTAGTCGACTCGAACCTTATCCTTACCCAAGCCGTAGATGATGGCATCCTGGGCTTTTTTGGGCATATCTTCCCAAGGGGTATCAGCATCAACGCCCATGTGCAGGGCTACGGCCCTCAGCACCTGCGGGTAGTAATTGCCCGTCCTGAAGGGCGCAATAACCCCTTCGTTAAGAGACAGTGAGGGATCGGGAACCACGAGCGAGTAATCGACTTCATCCTTGCTTCCGATGCCAAGGCACTCAGGACAAGCACCATATGGCGCGTTAAAGGAGAAGTCGCGCGGCTGCAGCTCGTCCATAGAATGGCCATGCTCGGGACATGCCAAGGCAAGCGAGAATAGATGCTCCCCTTCTGCAAGACCACCCGTTGCGCCGGAAGACGACGAAGTTTCACCCAGGGGCTTACCATCTTTACCCAAAACCTGAACGAGTACGCGGCCTTCGGCAATCTTGGTAGCAAGCTCAACGGCTTCGGCAATGCGACTGACAGCAGACTGCTTAAGCGTCACACGATCGATCACCACGTCAATGAAATGCTTGATCTTCTTATTAAGTGTGAGCGCTTCCCCACCGAGTTTGACGATCTCTCCGTCAACGCGCACGCGAGTGAAACCTTCTTTTTGAAGATCAGCGAAGAGCTTGGTGAACTCGCCCTTTCTACCTGTGACAACCGGAGCCATGATGATAGCCTTGGTTGAATCGTCTTCAGCTAGGCGAAGAATCTCGTCGGTCACCTGATCGGTGGT
>JAFXIM010000311.1 GCA_017533165.1 Eggerthellaceae bacterium | reverse complement strand
TTTTCATAGGACTTCCTCCTGCAGTGTTTCCCGAATGACAAGCACAGAAAACCATCGAATCGCCCGCCACAACCTCGGGCTTGAGCGGTGCGACAAACAGACCGCAGCCCCGGTCTTGAGAGGCATGCCTTCTTTGCTGGGCACATTCTACCCGACACGAGCGTAGCCCACGCTTAAGCAGCCGGCAATTATGAGCTCCGCTGGTTGCCAAGCCAAAAACTGCCGCACTTCGCAAATGGCCCTTATTTGGCTAAGCTTTCGTCAGTCAATCAACAAAAATCGAAGAGCAAGAGCTTCTCGGCTAAAACAGAGCCTAGGCGTATATTGAGCTGTTTTTACAGCTGACGGCGAAAAGGAGTAGCCCATGAAGCTTAGCCGCAGCCAGATGCTCATGCTTGGCGTGCTCATTTTCGGCACCTTCATCACCGTGCTCAACCAGACGGTGGTAACACCAGCGCTTCCCTCCATCATGAAGGAAATGAATATCGGAGCGGCAACAGCTCAGTGGCTCACAACAGGATTTACCCTGGTCAACGCCATCATGATTCCCATTTCCGCTTACCTCACCGAGCATTACAGTACGCGGCGACTGTTCTTGGTCTCCATGGGATTCTTTACGGTTGGCAGCCTTCTTGCCGGATGGGGCCCGCAGTTTGCCATATTGTTAGGCGGACGCTTGGTGCAGGCTTTAGGTGCGGGCATTCTTATGCCTATGGTGATGACTGTGCTGGTGCTGACGTTCCCCGTGGACAGACGCGGCGCGGCCCTCGGGGTTTTCGGCTTGGTGGTTGCTTTCGCACCAGCCGTAGGCCCCACGGTTGCAGGTCTTGTTATCGACCATGCAAACTGGCACCTCATGTTCTACCTTATCGCAGCGCTGGCCGTGGTTGTAAGCCTCTTGGCATGTTTCACCTTGAAACCAACTTTGCCTTCCAGAAGCACTGACGACGCTGGATCGGCGGAAGTTGAGTCGGTAAGCAGCACGTCCAGCAACCGACCCAATGCTGTGACCCACCGCGGCGCCACCCTCGATCGACCTTCGGTGATCCTTTCTACCCTAGGCTTCGGAGGCCTGCTCTACGGCTTTAGCGACGTCGAAGCAAATGGCGTAGGCATGCCAGCATTCATTGCAAGCTGCGTTGGTTTGGTTTCCCTTTTCGTATTTGCTTATAGGCAGCTCACCATGGAACGCCCCATGCTCAACGTGCACGTGCTGAAAAGTCGTAAGTTCCTCGTCGGTACCGCAGTTGGCATGATCGTGCAAGCATCGCTTCTCGCTGCCGGCATCCTCATGCCCATATACGTTCAAACGCTGCTGGGCTACTCTGCCGTTGTTTCGGGCCTTGTGCTGCTGCCAGGCGCTCTCGTCATGGGAGCAATGGGTCCTGTCGCAGGGCACATCTTCGATCGGCACGGCCCGCGCCGCATGGCAATCATCGGCATGGCAGGCTTGACGCTTTCCACCTTTGCATTCGCCCTGCTCAACCTGCATTCCAGCCTGATCTACATCACGGTGCTCTACCTGGTTCGCATGTTTTCGCTTTCGCTCGTCAACATGCCTCTCACCACCTGGGCCATGAACTCACTGGACAACGAGCTCGTCAACCACGGAACTTCCATGAACAACACCCTTCGCCAAGTTGCAGGATCCCTTGGTACCGCGATCGTCATCTCGATTAGCGCTGCTGCCAGCTCCATCGGAACCCAGCGCCTTCACTTAGCCGACAACGAAGCCACCCTGCTGGGCATCAATGTAGCGTTTGGGGCGTGCGGAGTTCTGTGCGTCATCGGCACCGTTCTTGCCATCGCACTGGTGAAGGACAGACCCGACGATGCGACAGCTGAAGACCCCGAGAACGCACATCGAACGATCCTCGAATCCGTCATGAAAAAAGAAGTTACATGTATCCGCAGCACCGCATCCGTGCCCGAAGCCATGGCACTGTTCGTCGAAAAGGGTATTGATGCCATGCCTATCGTCGACGATGCAGGAAAAGCCGTCGGGTTCATCTCTTACGGCGACATCATGCGCGCGCTTTCCTCGCGTCACGATCAACAGTTCATGGACCCTGTCGTGATGATCATGCAGAACGCAACCGATGGGCACAGCTTCGAAAGTCGCCTTGACCGCCTCATGCGCATGCAAGTTCAAGAAATCGGCTCCGTAG
>JAFXIM010000310.1 GCA_017533165.1 Eggerthellaceae bacterium | reverse complement strand
TCGAGCCGGCAAAAATCTCAAACGTATGGTTGAAGAAGTGATCGCCGCTGAACAGCTCCCTAAAGGCTTCAGGAGAGTCTTGGTACATGGTGAGGATGCTCCTGTCGCGGGCGTCCCCAAAATGCTCGTACCAGGCGCGTCCGTCTTCTGGAGGAGCCGCGCTCCATAATCCTTTTGAGTCGTTATGGTAACCAGCGGCCATATAGGCGCCCTTCAGGATCCTGAAGTAGTCGCGAGCGCAAAGGCTGGGGATGCGGGGAATATCCTCCTTTGCCTGCTGCCCCCTCAGTTCCGCCGCAAGCGTTCGTGCCTCATCGTCACCCATTTTCGCATCGTCGTAGCAGTCTTCCTTGCCGCATATCTCCCAATAGTCCGAACGCTTGATGAAACCGTGCCGACAATGCATCGGAAGCTCTTCGTTCAGGTAGTCCTCGTAGCCTTTGCGGCAAGCCCTCTCCAAAACGAGCCCGATGCTCGCGCGCAATTTCCTGAGGGTTTCGCGAAGACGAGGGTTATCCCAGGCAGCCTCCTCGTCTTTCGCCACCTCTATTACGGCTCGGTCGTCGATGACCAGAATCATCCAGTCATCTTCGGCATTGGAGGTGATTTTATGCCAGTACGTTTCATCGGGGAAGCGCTGCTGCCAGTCTTCGAGGCGGCGGGCGTTGACCATCTCTGCTGGCTCGTCATAGAGTTCCGCGTAGTCTCTGTACTCGTCGAGCGTCATCCAATCAACTGGATCTCCGCGCTTGACGCAAAACCAAAGGCTGCGCACACGAGAGGTTTTTTCTTTCGGAGAGAAAGACTCCATCATCCGAAGAATGTCGCGAGCTATGCGCCATTCCGCCTCGCGGCCGAAGGGGCGGTTTCCCTGGCTGAACCATCTGATTTCTCTGATATCTGCTTCGCAGAGATACGATGTCATGAGTGCTCCTGCTCTGGCTTTTGTGGAAAGCCTTGTGATGGGATGGGCTTTTCGGCTGTATGGGCGACGCTTAACTGAGCATCCATGCTTTCGGCGGAAACAGCTGCTGGATATGCTGCACCGACGTGAAGCCTTCCTCGAGGGTCGGCACCTCGAACTCCTCGAGATAGGCTGCCAAAGCTGTCCTGCTACGAGGCGAGCTCGGATTGTCGGGGTGCGCTGCATTCCAGCTGGCTACGTCGCTCTCGTCATAGCGAACGTAAGTTTCCAAGTCTGGCAGGGAGTAGAAGCAGCTGATTCGTGCTTCTGGCCGCACCGAGCGCACTGCGTTGATGTACATGGACTGGCGCTTGGCCTTCATGAGCGTGTGTCGCAGAATGACCTTGCGATGTTGCCGCAACGCCTCAACAAGCTCTCTCTCGCAAACCAGGTAAGAGCCCCACACGGTGCAGCTGCGCTTCTGGATCTCGTGCAGGTCGATTACCGTGTAACCAGGCAGGTTCTCTTTTATGAACGTGAGCTTACCTGAGCAAGGCGGGCCTATAACGAATACGACGTCCTCGGCCTCGATAGCGTTCATGCTGCCTCTTTTCATAGGCAAAGACACCGCCAGAGCGTAGCGCGGTATCTTCTAAAAACGATAATTTGTTGATTACTATAGAGACAGTCGTTTGAAAAGCAAGGAAAACTAAGTAAATTTAAGTAAATAGTCGTAAAAACGCTTGGATAGACTCGAAGGGGCCCCTCGAGGCCCCTTCGTTGCGAATCTCCTTCTGCCAGGTGCGGTTCACGCGCGTGCGATTGTATTTGCAGTCGCCATGGGCACCGCTTCCACATGCAAAGCCGTTGTAGTGCGGCTTGCCCGCCAGCGTAGCCTCCTCGGCGCTCATGCGCCAGACTGGCCCCGTCTTGGGTACCTTGCGGTTCTTCTTTTTCGCCATGTCACCTCCCAATTACTTAAAACACTGTGCATATTAAGGTGTATTAAGTAATATAGCAATAATATTCTTTGTAGCAAATGGACTTAAGGGTAGGGGAGCGGAAATGAAAGGCTACTACCGCGTTATGCTAG
>JAFXIM010000309.1 GCA_017533165.1 Eggerthellaceae bacterium | reverse complement strand
TTGTCAAAGCTTAGAAGTTCCAGCTGTTCATGTACTCGATCTGCTCATCGGTGAGCTGATCGATGCTGACGCCGAGGGTCTCGAGCTTCACGCGGGCGATGCCGTCGTCGATTTCGGCGGGAACGTTGTAGACCTTGTTCTCGAGCTCTCCTGCGTGTACGTGCAGGTACTCGGCGGCTAGGATCTGGTTGGCAAAGCTCATGTCCATGACGGATGCGGGATGGCCCTCAGCGCAGGCGAGGTTAACCAGGCGACCCTGTGCGAGGACGATGATAGTGCGACCGTCGGCCAGGGTGTATTCCTCGACCAGGGGCTTGATCTCCTGCTTCTTAACGCAGTTCTCCTCGAGCCAGTTGAGGTTGATCTCGGAATCGAAGTGGCCGGAGTTGCACAGGATGGCGCCGTCCTTCATGTTTTCGAAGGCGGGGCCGTCGATTACCTTGCAGTTGCCGGTGACGGTTACCCAGACGTCGGCATGCTTGGCGGCCTCGGCAGCGGGCATGACCTGGTAGCCCTCCATGTAGGCCTCGATGGCCTTGAGCGGGTCGATTTCGCACACGATGACGTTCATGCCCATGCCCTTAGCGCGAAGAGCCAAGCCGCTGCCGCAGTAGCCGTAGCCGGAGACGACCATGGTGCGGCCGCACAGCAGGCGGTTGGTGGCGCGAACGATGCCGTCAAGGGTCGACTGGCCGGTACCGTAGTGGTTATCGAAGAAATGCTTGGTGTTAGCGTCGTTGATGTTGAACACCGGGTACTTCAAAGCCCCCTCAGCTGCCATGGCGGCAAGGCGAATGACGCCCGTGGTGGTCTCCTCGGTACCGCCGATAACATGCTCCAGCTTCTCGGGGAATTTGGTGTGAAGTGCAGTATCGAGGTCAGCGCCGTCGTCCATGACGATCTGCGGGTTGGTAGCAAGCACGGACTCGATGTGACGGTTGTAGGTGTCGCCGTCTTCACCCGTAATGGCGAAGACCTTTATGCCGAAGTCCCGTACGAGCGATGCGGCGGTGTCATCCTGAGTGGAGAGGGGGTTGGATGCGCACAGGGCAACGTCGGCTCCACCGGCGACAAGGGCGCGCATGAGGTTTGCGGTTTCGGTGGTGACGTGCATGCAGGCGCCGATACGCACGCCGTCAAGCGGCTTCTCGCGCTCGAAGCGCTCGCGAATGGATGCAAGGACGGGCATGTCGCGGTCTGCCCACAGAATGCGCGCAAGGCCTGCGTCAGCGAGTTCGATGTCGCGGATATCGTAGTTCTGAGTCAAGGTTAATGCCTCCTGAAGTGGTTTTTCATACAAATGGTCAGGTTATCACAAACAGGCTTGACGACGGCGATTTATGACGATTGTGTGCAGAAGATCTCAAGAAACGGGCTCGGTCTATGCTAATAGACCTAAATTCAGCCCGATTGCGATGCTTTCGCTATGAAAGTATCTTGAGATGGCTATAATTCACAAAGTTTGATCGAAGTGTGATTCGCAAGGGATTTGCGCCGTCGGGTGAGGAGCGAGGGTTCGGTGTTAAACCAGATTCTGGCAGACGTCTCGTTCGTTGATGTATTCAACTTCAGCGTGTTTCTTACGTTTACCATTTGCTATACCTATCAGCTCTACTATGTTTTCGTTGTCCTGACGCGTCCGGCTCCCAAGCGCGTGGCGAAGCAGAATCATCACTTCGCTGTCATGATCGCCGCCCGCAATGAGAGCGCGGTTATTTCTGACCTCATCAACAGCATCAAGCGTCAGAGTTACCCGACGGAACTCATCGACATCTTCGTTATCGCTGACAACTGCACGGACAACACCGCGCAGGTCGCCCGTGATGCGGGTGCTACGGTGTTCGAGCGCTTTAACGACAAGCTGGTCGGCAAGGGCTATGCCCTCGATTTCGGGTACAAGGCCATACGCGAGCAGTTCGCCGATCGCAAGCATGAGGCTTTCTTCGTCTTCGACGCCGATAACGTGCTTGATGTGAACTACTTCCGTGAGATGAACGCGACCTTCGACTCGGGCGCTAAGGCATCCACCAGTTATCGCAACTCGAAGAACTACGATTCCAACTGGATTTCGGCGGGCTATGCCGTCTGGTTTTTGCGTGAGGCCAAGTTTCTCAACCAGGCTCGCCTGACCTTGAATACATCCTGCGCTGTCTCGGGTACGGGGTTCTTTATTGCAGCGGACATCCTCGATGCAGCGGGAGGTTGGAAGTGGCATCTGCTCACGGAAGACATCGAGTTTTCTGCATCGAGCATTATTGATGGCGTGCGCATTGCCTATTGTCCAACGGCTATCCTCTACGATGAGCAGCCGGTCACCTTCCGCGATTCCTGGAATCAGCGCTTCCGCTGGGCTAAGGGCTTTTACCAGGTGTTTGGCAATTACGCCACGCGTCTGGTGAAGGGCATTGCGGTCAACCCCAAGGGCTACCGATTCGCCTGCTATGACATGCTGATGACTATTGCACCGGGTATGCTGCTTACCATCATCTCCGTTTTGCTCAACGGCATCATCGTTATCTTGGGCCTTACCGGCGCCATGACGCTTGGCGTTATGGTTGTCTCCTCGCTTTCGTCCATTCTGTTCTGCTTGGGCAGCTACCTCGCCATCATGTTTGCCTTCGGAGCGCTGACCACCTTCGTTGAGTGGGATTCCATTCGCGCTACGCGCGCCCAGAAGATCAAGTACATGTTTACTTTCCCTCTGTTCATGGTCACTTACATTCCTATTGCTCTCGTGGCCTTGGTCAAGAAGGCGGAGTGGAAGCCCATCAAGCACAGCATTTCCGTTAGCGTGGAGGAATTTTCCGAGGCAGCCGGCGCCGTCAAGAAGGAAGACGCCGAGGCCTAGTTTTGGCTATTCTCTTAAGCGCGGGCGAAAGTGAGGCAAAAAATCTCTTCGGCCCCCGCCAAGCTCAACGACCTCGATGCGGCATAGAGACTTGATCCCGTTGTGTACACATCGTCTATGAGCAGCACCCGCTGGGGCGTCTTTGCTCTCGGATGCACCTTCAATGCCTTTTCCATGTTTTGAGCTCTGTCCTTCCTGGTGAGAGAGCGTTGATCGCGGGTCCTCGGTCGTTCAAGCAAGTTTGCGCAGGGGATATCTAAGATGCGGGAGATCTCGAGAGCTATGAGTTCTGCATGGTCGAAGCCGCGGCGATTGAGCGCGGTAGGCGATGCGGGCAGGTAGCTTAAGACCAAGGGCTTGCGTAGCCACGCGGGGTCTGCATAGTTGCACATGATCTTAGCCATCACGCGAGCCAGTCGTCTCTCGCCCCGGTCTTTGTAAACCGAAACGATGCGCCGTGCGCGCTCGTCGAGCATCACGGCGCTTGCGGCGACGGTGTAAGGCGGGCTTTCAAACCCCAGTCCCTCAAGCATGACGGGGTTGCATTCGCTGCACTGAACCGCTCCGAAAGGGGCGCCGCAGCGCTTGCAGGCTCTACACGAGTCGATGTAGGAGAGCTTGGCTTGGCAGCTCGGACACAGAAGGTAGTCAGGTTTATCGCATATGGCGCAGCGAGTTGGCCATAGTGCTTCTTCAATAATAGTTAGAAGCAGCTTGGCCGCGTCGCGCTTAGGGCCAAATGGGACTATTTGCCTAAAGCGCTGCTCGTGGATATATGCTGAAATCAAGCTCATAACCCGAGTGTAGAGGGTGTTTGGCGTGAAGATGTCCCAAAGGAGTCTTAACTATACCCCCCGACGAGTATGAACTGATTCTGAGCTTGCCCTCTGTCACCTCAATGACCCCTTCTTTCTGATACACTAAAGTGTGCTTCTTTCGGGTCTGTAGTTGCGGGGGTCAAACCCCTAGTCCATGGCAGATGCGGTCAAAAGGATCCACGTAAGCCGCGCGCTTCGGTGTCGGGGTGAGCATGGCGTATCCTAGAGGTAAGTCGCACCGCCCGTTTTACTGAATTTCCGCGACAAGAGTTCGCGGCGGGCGAGAGGGTTGTAAGCGCAAGCGGAAGCCCCAGTGCGCGAGTGTGGGGGCAAAGACTAGGTCAGTCGAGGGAAGCCTTGTATAAGTCGAGTAATGGAGGAACAAGTGGGAAAGCGTTTGCGCTCCTTGGTTGCCGTTAGCGCCGCTGCGCTCGTCATGGCATTCGTGCTTTCGGGTTGCAGCAGCATCGAAGGTCTTTTGAACAAGACCCCCTATGAGCCTAAGGGTAAGGATCCGATAGTGGTTGCGCCGACCATTGGCGAAGATGGCGTTCTTCGCGTTGGCGTTGATACGAGCAATCCGCCTCTGGCTGGTATGAACAACAGCGGCAAGATCATCGGCATCGATGTCGATCTCGCCGCAGCCCTCGCCGACGAGTTCGGCCTCAAGGTTTCCATCGTCGATGTAGGCTCCGATCCGGCTGGTGCCCTGAAGGAGGGCAAGGTTGACATCGTGATGGGTGTTGAC
>JAFXIM010000308.1 GCA_017533165.1 Eggerthellaceae bacterium | reverse complement strand
AATTTGAAGAAATTGTGAATCGCAGGGCGCTCGAACTGCTTCATCCTTCGCTCACCTGCGGAAATGTAAGTCAATAGATATAGATACACCCGGATGCGTGGCGTTTGACAAGCTGCGATAAGGCGCGTAATATTCCCACTTGCGCCTTTCGAGGCGTATATTTTCGTGCGCTTAGTGGTAGCCACGAAGATAGGCTGAAGCGATTCAGCAAAGAGTAAGACAGGGCTTTTCTGGGACCGAGCAGGATTCAGGAAAGGCCGTCAGAAAGAATAGAAGGAGAAAGTCTTGCCTACAATTAATCAGCTGGTCCGCAAGGGCCGCCAGAAGCAGGTCGACAAGAAGAAGACGCCTGCTCTGAAGGGCAACCCGCAGAAGCGCGGCGTGTGCACCCGTGTGTACACCACCACGCCGAAGAAGCCGAACTCGGCTCTGCGTAAGGTCGCTCGTGTCCGTTTGGTCAACGGCATGGAGGTCACCGCCTACATCCCCGGCGAGGGCCACAACCTGCAGGAGCACTCCATGGTGCTCATCCGCGGCGGTCGTGTTAAGGACCTCCCCGGTGTTCGCTACAAGGTCATTCGCGCCGCTCTCGACTGCGCATCGGTCGACAAGCGTCGTCAGGCTCGTAGCCGCTACGGTGCTAAGCGCCCGAAATAAGTAAATCGTTAAGTCGCGCGGGTCGATGAAACGTCTGAGGGGAAGGGCCCCGAAAGATGCGACCTAATGGACGAGAACATGTCCCGAAGCGCGCAGAGTAAAAGGAGAACTAATGCCGCGTCGTGCAGCAGCAGTCCGCCGCGAAACGCAGCCGGACGCAAAGTTTAACAACCGTCTTGTCGCTCAGCTGATCAACAAGGTCCTGCTTGACGGCAAGAAGTCCACCGCCGAGAACATCGTTTACGGTGCATTTGATCTGGTCGAGCAGAAGACCGGTCAGGATGCCATTACTGTGTTCAAGAAGGCTATGGACAACGTTCGCCCCACCCTTGAGTGCAAGCCCAAGCGCGTTGGAGGCGCTACCTACCAGGTCCCGATGGAAGTCAACTCTCGTCGTGCTAACCAGCTCGCCATTCGTTGGCTCGTCGACTACTCCCGCAAGCGCAAGGAGCACACCATGGTCCAGCGCCTCGCACAGGAGATCATCGACGCTTCCGAGAACACCGGCGCTTCCGTTAAGAAGCGCGAGGACATGTACAAGATGGCTGAGGCCAACCGTGCATTCTCGCACTATCGCTTCTAGGAAATGGTGGGAGAGTAAATGGCAGCAAAGATTGATCTGAGGGATACGCGCAATATCGGTATCATGGCCCACATCGATGCGGGCAAGACCACCACTACCGAGCGCATCCTTTACTATACTGGCAAGACTCATAAGATCGGCGAGGTCCATGACGGCGCTGCTACCATGGACTGGATGGTTCAGGAGCAGGAGCACGGCGTTACCATTACCGCTGCAGCTACCACTTGCTTCTGGAAGTACCCCAGCGGTGCTGCAGATGGCAAGGAATATCGCTTCCAGATCATCGACACCCCCGGCCACGTTGACTTCACCGCAGAGGTCGAGCGCTCCCTGCGCGTTCTCGACGGTGCCGTCGCCGTGTTCGACGCCGTTGCCGGCGTCCAGCCGCAGTCTGAGACCGTTTGGCGTCAGGCTGACCGCTATGGCGTTCCGCGTATCGCCTACATCAACAAGTACGACCGTATCGGCGCTGACTACTTCAACGCTATCCAGACCATGAAGGATCGTCTCGATGCTCCGGCTATCGCAGCTCAGATCCCGATGGGCTCCGAGGATCGCTTCTGGGGTGTCATCGACCTGGTCACAAAGACCGCTTGGGACTTCAAGGCGGACGAGAAGGGTATGACCTACCCCGAGCCGCTTGCCGAGATCCCCGAGGAGTACGCCGACGAGGTCGAGATCCGCTACCAGGAGCTTATCGACGCCGCAGCTGACTGCGATGACGAGCTCATGGAGAAGGTCATCATGGAAGAGGAGATCACCGTCGAGGAGCTCAAGGCAGCTATCCGCAAGGGTACCTGCGAGTGCAAGCTTCACCCGGTCTTCGTTGGCTCTTCCTACAAGAACAAGGGCGTTCAGGAGCTTCTCGACGCCGTCGTCGAGTACATGCCGTCTCCGGTTGACGTTGCCGCTATCAAGGGCATCGTTCCGGGCACCGAGGAAGAGCAGGAGCGTCCCTCCGACGTGAAGGCTCCCTTCGCAGCTCTGGCATTCAAGATCATGACCGACCCCTATTTTGGCAAGCTTACCTACCTGCGCGTCTATTCCGGCAAGCTCGAGTCCGGTAGCTACGTCATCAACGCAGTCAAGGACAAGAAGGAGCGTATCGGCCGTCTTCTGCAGATGCACTCCAACCAGCGCGTTGACATCGACAGCTGCGCAGCAGGCGACATCGTTGCCGTCGTCGGCCTGAAGGACACCTCCACCGGTGACACCCTCTGCGCCGAGAACGCACCGATCATCCTCGAGTCCATGCAGTTCGCTGATCCGGTTATCGACATCGCCGTCGAGCCGAAGACCAAGCAGGAGCTGGACAAGATGGCCGTCGCGCTCCAGAAGCTTGCCGAAGAGGACCCCACCTTCCGCGTCTCCACCAACCATGAGACCGGCCAGACCATTATTGCTGGCATGGGTGAGCTTCACCTCGAGATCATCGTCGACCGTCTGCTTCGCGAGTTCAAGGTCGAGGCAAACGTTGGCAAGCCGCAGGTTGCTTATCGTGAGAAGGCCACCACGCCTGCTCTCAACGTACAGGGCAAGTTCGTCCGCCAGTCTGGCGGTCGTGGCCAGTACGGCGACTGCGTTATCAACATGTACCCGCAGGAGCCCGGCAAGGGTTACCAGTTCGAGAACAAGATCGTCGGCGGTGTCGTGCCGAAGGAGTACATCCCGTCCATCGACAAGGGCATCCAGGAGGCGCTCAACTCTGGCGTTCTGGCAGGATACCCGGTCGAGGATATCCGCGTCGAGCTCATCGACGGCTCCTACCACGATGTCGACTCCTCCGAAGCTGCCTTCAAGGTGGCAGGCTCCATGGCTATCAAGGCTGCTCTTAAGAAGGGCAACCCGGTCATCCTCGAGCCCGTCATGGCAGTTGAGATCGAGACTCCCGAGGAGTACATGGGCTTCGTCATGGGTGACATCCCCTCCCGCCGTGGCATGATCCAGGGCCAGGAGAAGCGTGGCAACGCAACCGTCATCAGCGCACGAGTCCCGCTGAGCAACATGTTCGGTTATGCGACCGACCTTCGCTCCGGCACTCAGGGCCGAGCTGTTTACACCATGCAGTTCGACTCCTATGAGCCGGTTCCGAAGAGCGTTCAGGAAGAAATCATCAGCAAGGCCGGCGGCAACGCCTAAGAGCGCGCCCGTAAAGCTTTATTGGAGGTAAAGTAAGTGGCTAATCAAAAGATTCGCATCCGCCTCAAGGGATACGATCATGAGGCCGTGGACCAGTCCACGAAGCTCATCGTCGATACCGCTCTGAAGACGGGTGCCAAGGTTTCCGGTCCTATTCCGCTGCCGACGGAGCGCAACCTGTACTGCGTCATCCGTTCCCCGCATGTGAATAAGGACTCCCGTGAGCAGTTCGAGATGCGTACGCACAAGCGTCTGGTTGACATCCTCGAGCCGACCTCTAACACGGTCGACTCCCTGATGCGCCTCGACCTTCCTGCTGGCGTCGACATCGAGATCAAGCTGTAAGGAGGGTTACGCATGATTAACGCAATCTATGGCAAGAAGATCGGCATGACCCAGATCTTCGCTGAGAACGACACTGTCGTCCCCGTGACCGTCATCCTCGCCGAGCCCAACAAGGTCTGCCAGGTGAAGACCACCGAGACCGACGGCTACGAGGCTGTCCAGATGGGCTTCGGCGCTATCAAGCCGAAGAAGGTCAACAAGCCCATGGCCGGTCACTTCGCAAAGCAGGGCACCGAGCCGGTTCGCTACCTGCGCGAGGTTCGCGTCGAGAACGCTTCCGAGTACAAGGTTGGCGACCTGCAGACCGTTGCTGCTTTCGCAGAGGTCAAGAAGGTTGACGTCACCGGTACTTCTAAGGGTAAGGGCTTTGCAGGCGTCATGAAGCGTCACGGCTTCGGCGGCGGCCCTGGCTATCATGGCTCTCACTTCCATCGCGCTCCCGGTTCCATCGGCCAGTGCGCGACTCCGTCCCGCGTCTTCAAGGGCGTTCGCATGCCTGGTCACATGGGCTGCGATACCGTGACCGTTAAGAACCTCGAGCTGGTTCGCATCGATGAGGAGCAGAACCTCATCCTGGTTAAGGGCGCGGTTCCGGGCGGCAAGAACGCACTCGTTCGCGTTCGCATGGCTTAGTTCGACTCAGGAAACAAGGAGCTGCAGATATTATGGCAACCATTGAGATCAAAGACGTGAAGGGTGGCGCAGCAGGCACTGCTGAGCTCAACCCGGCGGTGTTTGGCATTGAGCCGAACATGCACGTCATGCACCACGTCGTCCGCGCTCAGCGTGCGGCATGGCGTCAGGGTACGCATGACACCAAGACCCGCGGCGAGGTCCGTGGCGGCGGCAAGAAGCCGTGGCGCCAGAAGGGCACCGGCCGCGCTCGTCAGGGTACGATCCGTGCACCGCACTGGGTCGGCGGCGGCGCAGTCTTCGGACCGCATCCCCGTTCCTACGAGATCAAGGTCAACAAGAAGGAAGTCAAGCTGGCTATGCGTTCCGCTCTGTCCGCCAAGCTGGCTGACGGCGAGCTCATCGTCGTGAAGGACTTCGGCTTCGAGAAGCCGTGCACCAAGGACGCAGTTGCCGTCCTGAAGGCTCTCGGCCTCGAGGATAAGCGCATCACGCTCGTCATCGGCAACGAGGACGTCGAGACCTTCCTTTCCTTCCGCAACCTGCAGAAGGTTAACATCGTTCCGGTTGGCGACATCAACACCTACGAGATCCTCGACAACAAGGCTCTCGTCATCGTTGACACCTGCCTTGAGCGCATCGAGGAGGTGCTTGCATAATGAAGGATCCCCGCGAGGTCATCATCCGCCCCATCATCACCGAGCATAGCTACGACATGATGGAGAAGAACACCTACACCTTCGAGGTGGCAAAGGACTCCAACAAGGTTGAGATCGCCCAGGCAATCCAGGCTATCTTCAACGTGAAGGTCGTGAAGGTGAACACCCTGAACGTTAAGCCGAAGCCGAAGCGCATGCGCTACGCCGCCGGCCACACTCGCACCTGGAAGAAGGCCATGGTTACCCTGGCCGAGGGCGAGACCATCGAGCTTTTCAACGCCTAAGCGTTAAAGCGAGATACAAGTTTGCTCAAGAGGGCGTCTGCGTACTGCAGGCGCCCTCTTTGCATGGGAGAGCCCGGCGATGGCGTGTGGCTTTCATCCATTTGGATAAAACTCCAGACAGTTAGGGTTCTTTGTGTCGTATTTGGCCGGTTTGGTTCCATGCGTTTGCGATACAATACAGCCGATATCAGATCGCCTCGACGAGCTCTATCCTTGCCGTGCCAAGGTTTTGTCGGGGCAAACATTTTGAGGAGCTGTTTGGAATGAAAGTAACGCAGAAGAAAAAAACCGGGGAGTCCATTCGCCTTGACGTCGTGGCAACCGCCGCAGAGGTCAATGGCGCTCTCCACAATGCCCAGGTATCGTTTGCCCAGTCCATGGGCTTGCGTCCCGAAGAGGGCAAGACCGTAGCCCAAGTTGCCGAGGAGAAGATGGGCATCAAGGACCTCGACTCCATCGTCGAGGCCGACGCCATGAAGGCTCTCGTGCCCTTCGCCTTGGATAAGAAAAACATCATCCCGCTGGTTCCGCCGACGCCGCAGCCGAAATCTCCCTTCAAGCGCAACACCCAGTTTGCCTTCGAGATCGAGGTTCCCCTCAAGCCGAGCTACGAGCTTACCAGCTACGATCCTGTCGACATCACCATTCCGCGTTACGTAGCTGATGAGTCTCTCGTCGAGGCTCAGCTTGCCGAGATGGCTCAGAACTACAAGACCTATTCCGCCGCAGAGGACAAGGTGATCGAGTCTGGTGACATCTGCATGATCGCTATGGAGTGCTTCGAAAACGGCGAGCGCGTTGCCAACCTGTGCACCGAGGGCCGTACCTACGTTACCGGTCAGGGGTACATGCCCGATGGCTTCGACGAGAACATCATCGGCATGAAGCCGGGCGACACCAAGAGCTTCAGCTTCGAAGGCCCCAGCTTCGATGAGGACTACAACCCCATTACCCAGAAGATCGACTGCACGCTTACCATCAAGGAGATCCAGCAGGCCGTAGTCCCTGAGATTGACGACGAATGGGTCAAGATGAACATGCCTTGGTACCCAAGCGCCGCTGCGCTTAAGCAGGATATTGCCCGCAGCATCGACGCGCAGGCACGTCGTGCCTATGACGAGCAGGTTCGCCAGGCGGCGGTCAACGAGCTCGTAAAGCGCTTCCAGGGCAGGATCGCCGATGAGGTGTACGAGGCCACTCGCGGCAACCTGGTCGACAACATTCGCAGGAGCCTGCAGGCTCAGGGCAAGAGCTGGGATCAGTTTGTCGAGGAAAACGGCGGCGAGCAGCAGATAGGCATGCTCCTCATGCTCCAGACGCGCGAAGTGCTCGTTCAGGGCTTCGTCCTCGATTCCGTCTATCGTCACGCAAAGCTCTCTATTACCGACGCCGACCTCGATGAGGCCTGCCTGTCCATCAACCCGCAGGCGAATCCCAAGCAGCTGCGCGCTGAATTCGAGAAGAACGGCTCTATGTTCGCACTGCGTGAGGCTGCTCAGCGCGTTTGCGCCAACAAGTGGCTTGTCGAACATGCCAACATTACCTACATCGAAGACGAGCAGAACTAGGCTCTGCCCATCCTCGGATCAGCTGCGAATGTCGCGGACTTAACGAGACCCCATGAGAGCCGCCTTTCGGGGCGGCTCTCGTCGTATAATTTTCGAGAGGAACACCTGGGGCACTTGAGGAACACCCGAGGGCGATCCTCTTGGCCAGCTATTTGTCAGTGCATGCATATT
>JAFXIM010000307.1 GCA_017533165.1 Eggerthellaceae bacterium | reverse complement strand
GGGCCGCCGAGTGCGTAGAACGGTGCGGTTGCAACGAGAGCGTCAACGCCAAAGCCGGTGGCGCGCTTTGCCTGGTCAACGACGCGCATGGTTTCCATGTCGATGATGCCTGCGAGAACGGGAACGCGACCGTTGACGATGGCGACCGCTTCCTGCAGAACGTGATAACGCTGCGCATCGGTGAGGAAGGCGACCTCGCCGGAGGAGCCGAGGAAGAACAGACCGTCAACGCCTGCCTCGATCATGCGGTTGATGCTGCGATCGAAAGCCTCGAGATCGAGGGTCTTCTTCTCGGACAAGGGGATGACCACGGGGGGGATGACACCGCGGAATTGAGAGGTATCCATATCACGACCTTCTCTAGTTGGTAGTTTGCACATACGCCAAAAAGTATAGATTAGGCACTTGCTGGCTTCAAGGAAAAACAGCCTCGGAACACTGTTTCGAATAGGCGTAGGGGAGGTTCTCCAAGCGACGTGCGACCGTCTGGAAGGGCTCCAACGCGCATCGGCTTTTTGATCAGCTCTGCAGGTTCTGTTGAAAATATTTGTTATAATTGTTATAGTACATATAGAACAATAATGAGGAGGTAGCGATGATTCTTGCAATTGACCAGTCCTCGTCAGACCCTATTTACCTTCAGATCAGAGCTCAGGTGGTTGCGGCTATCGCGCGCGAGGAGCTGCAGGCGGGTGATAGGCTCCCTTCGGTTCGCTCCCTGGCAAGCGATCTTGGCGTGAACCTTCATACGGTAAACAAGGCCTACGCGATGTTGCGCGACGAGGGGTATTTGGTTATGCGCGGTAGGAGCGGGGCAACCGTTGCCGACGTTTCGCGCGGAGCCTCTTCCGAGGCGGCAGCCCGTGCGGATGCTCGCGTTGCCGAATCCCTTCGCGACCTGGCTACTGAATGCAGGGCACGCGGTGTATCACGCGACGACTTCATGTCGCTTGTAGCTGATCAGGCCGCACTCGTCTATGCGGGATCCTCATCTGATGGAAAGGACGTGTAATGAATTCCATAAGCATAGTAGCTGCTGTTTTCCTCGTGCTGCTCATGTTTCTTACGGGGGTGCTTTTGTCCGTCACTCCTTGGCTCATGCGTCGTAACGAGTGCTTTGCGGTCACCATTCCCGCCGACAAGCAAAAGGATGAGCGCCTTCTTGCATTAAAGCGCCGTTACTCGAAAAGCGTGCTCCTTGTGTCCGGGGCATTTACCCTGATCACAGCAGCTGCTTTTTACGTTCAGATGAGACAACCAGGCGGTATGAGCGAGCCTGCACTCGTGGTCGTCGTCCTGCTGGGGACGCTTCTGCCCGTCGCGGCGTCTTTTGTGCTCATGTTGCGTGCACGTCGCGAAGTCCAGGCCATTAAGGTTCAGGAAGGTTGGCGCGCCGTCGGCCAGCAAACGCTTGCCATTATTGCCGAAGAGGATGTGCCCGGGGCGATATCGCTAGTATGGAACCTGCTCTACATCCCTTTGATTGCTGTATGCATGGTTCTAACGTGGGCGCTGTATCCCTCCATGCCCGATCAGATTCCCATGCATATGAACTTTGCGGGGGAGGTCGATTCTCTGGTGAGCAAGTGGCCGACCGCATTTGCTTTCCCCTTGCTGCTCTCTGCTTTCATGGCCTTGACGATGGTCTTCTGCCATTGGACGATACTTCGCTCTAAGCGACCGACCGACATTGGGGCCCCTGCGACTTCGGCCTATGCTTACGGGATGTTCGCCCGCGCCCAGAGCATCTTTTTGCTGGCGACGGGTTTGGCGATCACCGCTTCCATCGACTTCAGTTTCGTCCTTGCTGCGGCTGAGCTCATCTCCCTTGGGCAGATGACGGGCATTATTCTGGCGGTATCCTTCTTGGTAGTGGTAGCCGCTATCGTTCTCTCCCTGGTGTACGGCCAGGCTGGATCGAAGCTGCATGCTCGCATGACGAATGGCTCGCCCGAGGCTCAATTCGGCTTTGATGACGACGAGCATTGGATACTCGGTATCTTCTACTTCAATCGCGACGACGCAAGCGTGTTTTTGCCCGAGCGTTTCGGCATCGGTTGGACTATCAACCTGGCCCGCCCCGCCGCGTGGGCATTCTTGGCGGCGCTGGTTGTCGTGACTGCGGTGTTCGTGGGGGCGGTGGCTGCTCTTTCGTAGAAGCGCTTTTCATCGAGCTCGTAGTAGTTGAGCCTTGATTAACCAACGAGAAGGGCCGGCTTGATCAAATCAAGCCGGCCCTGATGCTTCTAGACGTGCGATATCTTATGCGTCGTATACGCCCTTTAGCTTTTGCAGGTGAGCGTATCGCTCCATGGCCGCGGCTTCGTTGCGCTCGAACAGCTCGGTTGCGCGCTCGGGGAACTCGCGGGTGAGGCGGCTGTAGCGAGCCTCGTTCATGAGGAAGTCCTGGTATCCGCCTGCGGGCTCCTTGGAGTCGAGGGTGAACTTCTTGCCTGTCGGTGCGGCGGGATTGAAGCGGTAGAGGTTCCAATATCCGCAGTCGACTGCCTTCTTCATCTCGTCTTGGCTGTTCATCATGCCGCCCTTGATGGCGTGCATTTCGCAGGGGCTGTAGCCGATGATGAGCGACGGTCCGGGATAGGCTTCCGCTTCGGCGATGGCCTTGATGGTCTGTGCCTGGTTGGCGCCCATGGCCACCTGTGCGACGTAGACGTAGCCGTAGCTCATGGCGATTTCGGCGAGGCTCTTCTTCTTGATGTCCTTGCCAGCGGCGGCGAACTGCGCAACCTGGCCGATGTTGGAGGCCTTGGATGCCTGGCCGCCGGTGTTGGAGTACACCTCGGTGTCGAAGACGAACACGTTCACGTCCTCGCCGCTTGCAAGCACGTGGTCGAGACCGCCGTAGCCAATGTCGTAGGCCCAGCCGTCGCCGCCAAAGATCCACACGCTCTTCTTGGTGAGGTACTCAGAGTGTTCCAAAATGGCCGCTGCGTTCGGGCAGCCTGCTTCGGCTGCGCGCTCGAGCTCTGCAAGGTATGCTTCAGATGCCGCCTTGCTGCCCTCGGCGTCGTTCATGGTGTCGAGCCACTGCTGAGCGCAAGCCTTGATTTCCTCGCCGGCCTTGTCGCTTTCGAGGATGGCCTCGGTATGATCGACGATCATGGCGCGAACGGCTTCGTGGCCAAGCAGCATGCCCAGACCGTGTTCGGCGTTGTCTTCGAACAGGGAGTTCGACCATGCCGGGCCATGGCCCTTGGCGTTTACGGTGTAAGGCGAGCAAGATGCCGGACCGCCCCAGATGGAGGAGCAGCCGGTGGCGTTGGCCACGAACATGCGCTCGCCGAACAGCTGGGTAACCAAACGTGCGTAGGCGGTTTCCGCGCAGCCTGCGCAGGCACCGGAGAACTCAAGCAACGGCTGCTTGAACTGGCTGTCCTTGACGGTGTTGCCGCAAAGCTCGGCCTTTTCGGAGACCTTGGCGACGCAGTAGTCGAAGGCTGCCTGCTGGGCAAGCTCCTCCTCACGTGCCACCATGGTCAAGGAGTTGGTGGGGCACTGGCCAATGCATACGCCGCAGCCCATGCAGTCAAGCGGCGAGATGGCGAGCGTGTATTGGTATCCAGCAGCCTTCTTGCCCTTGCCGGCCACGAGCTTGGTGGCTTCGGGTGCGCCTGCAGCCTCTTCGGCTGTCAGGGCGAAGGGGCGGATGGTTGCATGCGGGCAGACGAAGGAGCACTTGTTGCACTGGATGCAGGTGTCTGCCTCCCAGCGCGGAACGGTAACGGCGACGCCGCGCTTTTCGTAAGCTGCCGCGCCCTGCTCGAACTGACCATCCACATGATCCATGAAGACGGAGACGGGCAGGCTGTCGCCGTCCATGCGACCGACCGGCTCCATGATGCTCTGAACCATCTTGACAAGCTTCGGGTCACCCGCGAGCTTGTCGGCCTCGGCGGCGTCGACAGCCTCAGCCCACGCGGCAGGCACGTCAACCTTGACGTAGGCGCTTGCGCCGACTTCGATGGCCCTGTGGTTCTTGTCAACCACGTCCTGGCCCTTCTTGAGGTAGGACTTGGTGGCTGCGTCCTTCATGTATTGAATAGCCTCTTCCTGGGGCATGACCTGCGCCAAGGAGAAGAAGGCGGACTGGAGGATGGTGTTGGTGCGCTTGCCCATGCCAACCTCGCGCGCGAGATGCGTTGCGTCGATGGTGTAGAGCTGCACGTCGTTTTCGGCGATATAGCGCTTG
>JAFXIM010000306.1 GCA_017533165.1 Eggerthellaceae bacterium | reverse complement strand
TCTGAGCGTCAGTCACCGGACGCATAACGCCGCCAACGGTGAGGCAGGCGAAATAGTCGTCAATGAAGATAAGCAGGCTGAACACGAACGTTGCCAGCATGGAGCCCACGCGGGACTTGACGTGCGTTGCAGCCCACTTGCCAAACGCAGCCGCGCTACCCGTGGAGTTCACGAGCGCAACCATCATGCCCAGCAGAACCAGGAACATGAAGATGCCGGCATTATCGGCGATTGCGGGAACGAAGCCTTCATTCACCAGGGTGTCAAGTGCGGCGATGAGGTCAAAACCGCACACCAGCACGGCGCCGACAACGATGCCGACGAACAGCGAGCTAAAGGTCTCCTTCGTGATCAACGCAAGCACGATTGCGACGATCGGAGGGATCAAAGCCCAAAAGGTACCAGCAAATTCCATCTCTTCCCCTTTCAAGAGAAATAAAAAACGAGCCACGATGACATGGCTCGACAAGAATGATGGAATATTCTGGCCCAACCATGACAGCTCTCCGCCACAAGCGACAGCGTGCAGGATATTCTCCTGCACTCCAGGTTCCAAGGAGTCGGGAAACTCCCTAGCCCTTCGGCGACCTACCCTTTCACCCTACGATTCCCGTCGTTGTGCTCAAGGCTACTGATGAAGGACGCACCTCTATCATGTGTTTTTGGTGGAGACATTGTAGCGCGATTTCGCCAACGAAGTGCACACAATGTGCGAAAGGGCAAAAAAGGGCGCGCAGCAACAAGCGCCTGGCGAATGCACCCAAGGAAGACAACGAGAGGCCCCGAGGTACCTTCAGGTGGCGTATCTCGCGGCTAAGCGTACTATGTACGCGAAGGAAAGCGGGAAAGCGTCAACTGGAGGTGCCTCGGGGCCTCGCAGCGTCAAGGGAGCCGTCGGCCGTCAGATCGACGGAACCAACTACTCGGTGGTGTAATTGTCGAAGTAACCCTGGATGTAGACGATGGGCGTGCCCTTGTCTCCAGAACCCGACGTGAGATCGCACAGCGAGCCGATGAGGTCGGTCAGACGACGCGGCGTAGTGCCTTCGGAAGCCATCTGGCCAACGAGGTTGTCGTCCTTCTTCTCGATCTCGGCCTTGATGGCGTCGCGCAGAGCCTCGCCGGAAAGATCAGCAAAGTCGTTGTCGGCCAAGTACTTCAGCTTCAGCTCGTTCGGCGTTCCCACAAGACCCGCGGTGTGGGCGGGAGAAACAACCGGATCAGCCAGCTCCCAGATCTTACCGATCGGATCCTTGAAGGCACCGTCGCCGTAGACCATGACCTCAACGCACTTGCCCGTCTCGGCGAGAATCTTCTCCTGAATTTCCTCGACCAAACCCTGGCACGCACGGGGGATCAACTTGACGGTATCCTCGGTGGCCTTGTTGGAACCCAGCAGGCCGTACTCCTCGTTGTAACCTGAGCCGTTCACAGACTCGGTCATGATCTCGTCGAGGCCGAGAATGCGATTGCCACCCGCCGCCTTCAGCAGGCGCTTCGTGCGCGCACGCGTGTGGATGTCGCAGTGCAGAACGTCCTTGGTGTACTCGAGAATAGCGCGGGGATCGTTCGCGAAAATGATCTCGACTTCGGCGCCGCTCTCCCTGATGAGGCCTTCGTAGTAGGCCACGTAGTCAACGCCGGTGAACGTATGCACGTTGTTGCCGAACAGCTCACGGTAGCGCTCAAGGCTCAGCACGTCCTTGTAGGGGTCGATGCCCTTCTCATCCATAATGTCGTAGTCGATCAGGTGGTTGCCAACCTCATCGGAGGGATAGGAGAGCTGAAGAACGACCTTCTTCGCACCGGCGGCGATGCCGCGCAGGCAGATGGCGAATCGATTTCGAGAAAGGATGGGGAAGATAACGCCGATGGTCTCGCCACCGAGCTTAGCGCGAACGTCTTCGGCAATGGCTG
>JAFXIM010000305.1 GCA_017533165.1 Eggerthellaceae bacterium | reverse complement strand
GTGCCGACCTGATCCAACCTATGCTGATGGCCAGCATCGTCGACGAGGGAATCTTGTCTGCCGAAGGCGGGCTTGAGCGCGTTCTGACAATCGGCGCCGCCATGGCCCTCGTAGCCATTGGCGGCGGCGTAGCGGGTTCGCTTTGCAACCTGTTCGCCCAGCTGGCAACCCAGAAAACGGGCAACCGCATTCGCCAAGCCTGCTTCGAGCGCGTGATGAACCTGTCGTTCGCGCAGGTGGAGCGCTTGGGCACGGGCACGATCATCACGCGCCTCACTAACGATATCTCCCAAATCCAGGCATTGCTCGCCATGTTCATGCGCATGATGGTGCGCATGTCGCTGTTCGTCATCGGATCGATCACGCTCCTGTTCAGCCTTGACCCGCGTTTCGGATGCATCGCGCTCGTAGCCTGCCCGCTGATGGCAAGCGTCATCTTTTTCTGCATGCGCAAGGCTAACCCCCTCTTTGCCAAACTGCAGACACGTATCGACATCATCAACGCCATCATGCAGGAAGACATAGCGGGGCTTCGCACCATCAAGGCCTACGTCCGCGAATCTTTCGAGAAGCTTCGATTCGGACGAGCCAACGACGAACTGGTGAAAACCCAACTGTCCACCTTGATCATCTTCGCCTTCATGAATCCCCTGGTAAGCTCAATTGCCTACATCGCCATCGCATGCATGCTCGCAGCAGGTCACAACGACGTGGCCGCAGGGGCAACCACCCCCGGAAACGTCATGGCGGCGCTTTCCTATGCGCTACTGCTGCTCCAGGGCACAACCATGATCGTGCTGCTCTCTCAAAACATCTCGCGCGGCTTGGTTTCATGGAGACGTGTCAAAGAGCTGCTCGCCATCGAGCCAGACCAGGTAAGCGGCACGGTTAAGCAGGGCCGCAAGGAAGCCCCCGCCGTCGCCCTCAAAAACGTCACCTTCTCCTACCCCGATGCCGCGCATCCCGCTTTGCAAAACGTAAGCCTTGTAGTGCAGCATGGCGAAACCGTGGCCATCATGGGCGCCACAGGCTGCGGAAAGACGGCACTCGTAAGCCTCATCCCCCGCTTTTACGACGTAAGCGAAGGTGAGGTTTTAGTAGAAGGCGTTGAGGTTCGCGAATGGGATACCGTGGCGCTGCGCGACCGCGTTGCCTTCGCCCTCCAAAAATCCGAGCTATTCAGCGCAAGCGTTCACGACAACATCGCCTGGGGACAGCCCGATGTCGAACGAGAGCTGGTAGAGGAAGCAGCGCGCATCGCCCAGGCCGCAGACTTTGTAAACGACCTTGAATCCGGTTTTGACACCCAGGTGGCTGAGCGCGGCATGAGCCTTTCCGGTGGTCAAAGACAGCGCATCGCCTTGGCGCGAATGGCCCTGTCTAAGGCCGATATCGTCATCCTCGACGACGCTACGAGCGCACTTGACCTGCGCACCGAAGCCCTGCTGCACGAAGCCTTGAGAGCCGCCAAGCCCTCCGCCACCAAGATCATCGTTGCCCAGCGCATAGCTACCGCCCTGCTGGCTGACCGCATCGTGATGATGGACGCAGGCAGCATCGTCGACGAGGGCACGCACGATGAGCTGCTGGCGCGTTGCGAGCTTTACCGAACCGTCTACGACTCCCAGCTTGGAGAAGGCGAAGATCACGGTCGAGAGGGTGAGGGCCGTGGCTAAACGCGAAGTGGTGGATCAGTACATGCCCAATGCCTCGCGCAGGCGCTACGCCTCGCTACAAGCTGAATACGCCGACGACATCATGGGTACGGCAAGGCGCATCTTCTCCTACTTCAAAAACGAGATGAAGCTCGTAACCGGACTTGCCGTGGTCATCTTGTTGGGAACCCTTGCCGGCGTATGCGCACCCGCCATCCAAAGCCGGGCAATCGACATCATTGCCGGGGAGGCCACAGGCGATTTCACGATCACCTTAGGGCTTATGCTAGGCGCCTACCTGATAGGCACCTGCGGGCAGTTCGTGCAGGGACTGCTCTGCGCGAAGATGAGCACGCGCATCGTCAAGCGCATCCGCGGCCAGCTCTTCGATCACGTGATAGACCTGCCCATCTCCTATCACGATCGTCATCCGCACGGCGACACCATGAGTCGTATGACCAACGACGTGGATAACATCTCAACCACCATATCCCAAGCGCTGCCCACGCTTATCGCGGGCGTGCTCACCATAACGGGAACCACGGTTGCCATGCTGCTTCTCTGCTGGCAACTCGCGCTTCTCACCTGTCTCACCATAGGCCTCACCATTGCCGCAACCCGCTTCCTCAGCGCGCGCGTTCGAAAATACTCGCGCACGCAGCAGGCATCTCTTGGCGAAGTGAGCGGCATGGTGGAGGAAATGGTAGCGGGATTTCGCACCGTGGTGGCAAGCAATCGCCAACAGCGCGCCGTGACCGATTTCTGCGAAGCCACCGACAAGCTCACCGCAGCGGGCATCCGCACCAACGCCTTCAGCGGAATCATGGGACCCGTATCGTCTTCCATCAGCAACATCGGATACGCCATCGTGGCCGTGTTTGGCGGGTTTCTCGCCCTGCAAGGCGTCATCACCATCGGCGTGATCTCGGCATTCATCGTGTACATGCGCCAGTTCAGCCGTCCGGTAAACGAGATCGCCCAGCTGTACTGCCAGCTGCAAACGGCCATCGCCGGAGCGGAGCGCGTTTTCGCCGTCATCGACGAGGCAGGCGAAACCGCTGACGAAGCCGACAAGGAGAAGGCGGGGCTGGCTGCAGAGGGAATAAGCGCGGCTATCGACCGAATGCCCGACAAGGCCTTCGCCGCAAGCGAAGCGCTCAGAAGCGGACAGGCCATGGAGAAAGCCCCCACCATTGAGTTCGAAGACGTCACCTTCTCCTACGAAGAGGGAAAACCCGTCCTGTCAAATTTCAGCTTCACGGTGCCGGCAGGCAAGAAAGTCGCACTGGTTGGTGCTACGGGCAGCGGAAAGACAACCATCGCCAACTTGGTGCTGCGCTTCTACGATGTCGACAGCGGACGTATCCTTCTCAGCGGTCGCGACATTCGAGACATTACGCGCGAGCGCCTGCGTCAGCGCATCGCCATCGTCTTGCAGGACACCACGCTGTTTGGCGGCACCATCCGAGAAAACCTGCTGTACGCCAACGAAAACGCCACCGAAAGCCAGCTGAGGGAAGCGGCTCGCGCCAGCTGCTGCCTTCGCATGATCGAGCGTTTGCCCGAAGGCTTCGACACGTGCATCGGGGGAAGCGGCGGTATGAGCCTCTCGCACGGCCAACAGCAGCTGCTCTCCATCGCACGGGCCTTCTTGGCAAACCCCGACGTGCTGATTCTTGACGAGGCAACATCCAACGTCGACACGCGCACGGAGCAGGCCGTGCAGAAAGCCATGCTTCACCTGATGCAGGACAGGACGAGCATCGTGATCGCGCACCGGCTGTCCACCGTCCGCGACGCCGACGTCATCGTGGTGCTCGACCACGGCCGCATCGTTGAACAGGGAACGCACGAGGAACTGCTTAAGCTCGGTGGCCGCTACCACGAGCTCTACATGACGCAGTTCGCCGGCTTTACCACCTAAAGCCCAATCGTAAGCCGGCCTCTCAAGCGCGTCCCTCGCCCGCGCAGCACGCAGCGCGCAAACCAAACAGCTAGGCCAAACCCCTCACCCGCGCAGCCTCCGAAAGAGAAGCGGGAGTTATCTCCTCGCCTTCGGGGACATACACTGCCAAGCAGGGAAAGCTCGGTTTCTCGGACAGCAAGCTTCCCTCGGGCAATCCCAGCTCGCCTTCAAACCGAGCCAAGGCCTCGCGAACCGCAGCTTTAGAGGCGCCGGCACGACGCAGGGGCGACACCACGCCCAACTCGCCCAAAGCCTTAAAACCAGGGCGGCGCGCGGGGTCATCGCTTGCGTTGCTGCCGTCAACCAGCACCTCGAAACCATCGCGTCGAGCGTGCTCCCAAATAGTGGAGAAGATAAGCGCTTTGCACCAGTAGCAACGGTCGGGCGGGTTGGCGCAAATGGCGCGCTTACCTTCCCCACCGTCAAACATGTCCAACTCGATGATCTCAAAGGGAGCGCCCAGCCTCTCAACGACGGCTCGGGCATCTTGCTCCTCAAAATCGGGTTGAAAGGCGGTTTTCACCAGGTAGGCCTTGACCTCGCAGCCAGCTCTGAGCGCTGCAGCCAGGAGACAGGACGAGTCACAACCTCCAGAAAAGGCCACGGCCACGCGCGGTGTGCGCGCGAAAAAATCAGCCAAGGGCTCGGCGTTCAGACGCTGGCCTTCGCCCAGCCATGGGGAGTCAGGCGCAATATGCGATTCAAAGCAACGGGCTTTTGCACCAGCTGCATCCTTCGTTGACGCGCCTTGACGGCCCGCGTCGCTTGAAAGGTCGTTTGGGGAAAGCATAATGGCCTGCCGCCGAACGAAGCGCGAACGCTTACACGTTGAACTTGAAGTGCATTACGTCACCGTCCTGCACCACGTACTCCTTGCCTTCCTGGCGCAGCTTGCCGGCATCGCGGCAGCCCTTTTCTCCGCCAAGGGCAACGTAGTCCTCGTAAGACGCGGTTTCGGCCTTGATGAAGCCGCGCTCGAAATCAGAGTGGATAACGCCTGCGGCC
>JAFXIM010000304.1 GCA_017533165.1 Eggerthellaceae bacterium | reverse complement strand
GGCCTGCAGCTTGCAACCGGTTATGTGGTGGCCTTCTGCGTTTACCAGTTCGGTACTCTGATCACCACCGGTGCTTTGGGCGAGGCCTTCGTTGCCGGTGCTATCGTGGTGGCGATCATCGTGGCGATCATTGCCGGCCTGATAATCAACGCCAATAAGAGCATTGCTGCAGAGTACGAGCTCTCCAACGCGAAGGCGTAAATTCAAGTTCCGAGTGCGCGGGTCGAACATCGCAAAGTCCGACCTGCGCACATGTCTAGGTTTTAAGTAGGGAAGGTAAGCGATTCATCATGGTTATGTCCGACATCGTGGCAAGCGTCTTTCTGGTGGTTGTGCTGAGCGCCGCGATCGCCTATATCGTTCGTGCCAAGCGAGCCGGCGTCAAGTGCGTGGGCTGCTCGGTTGCCGGAAGTTGCTCGAGCAAACAGGCAAGTTCCTGCGAGTGCGGGTGTTCGGCTGCGGACAAGATGGTCGCCGACATGCAGAATTCGCTTCGCTAGGGCGGGGCGGCGCTGGGCCAGCATGTGGCGCGCCGGGCGAGGCGGAGCGGGCCTGGCATGCGAGGTGAAGCGGGGTGCGGTCGCCCGGTCTGCGAAGGCGTCCTTATGTGCTACCATGTACCTTTGTGCCGACGAGGCGCAGCGCGGTTTGAGCAGATTAGAAGGGGTGCCACATGGAGAAAATGTCCAAGTCTCACGAGGATTACCTCGAGGCTATGGTCGAGCTGGGCGCCAGCGTCGAAAACCCCATTCGCTCCGTTGACGTCGCAGCAAAGATGGGCGTTTCGAAGGCCTCCGTCAACAAGGCTATGGCGGTTCTGAAGGAACGCGGTTTTGCCGAGCAGCCCTACTATGGTGACATTACTCTGACCGAGGCCGGCTACGAATACGGCATGGCCGTGCTCGAGCGCCACAACATGCTCTACACCTTCCTTACCAAGGCCCTTGGCATCCCGGAGGATCGTGCGGATGAGGAAGCATGCCTCATGGAGCATGCCATCAGTGACGAATCTTTCGAAAAATGGTTTGAATTCGTACGAAAGCTTGACCTCTAGCTAACAAGTATTGGCGTTACTGCCAATGACTATGCTATGCTAGCCAGTGCCTTTGCATAAACACACTACACAAACGAACTACATGCAGAAAAGAGGCGCAGTTACCTTTGAGCCGTCAGGCCCATATCGTTTCATTTGATGACGCGAAGCGCAATAGCGCTCGTCGCGGTGCGTCTTCGTATGCGCATAATGACGGACGCTGGGGCAGTGCGGTTTCCTCACGTAGGGGCTCTGGCCAAGGAACGGCTAATTCTGCACACAGGGGTGCCGGTCAAGGTGCCGCTAACTCTGCGCGCAGGAGTGCTGGCGAGAACAATCCGCGCAGCACGGCTGCGAAGTATCGCTCTCAAGCTGCGAAGCGCTCATCTTCTGCAACCATATTTGCCGACGAAGATTTCTACGCATCGCTAAACTTTGCCGATGATTTTGGAGCACGCCGCGCTGGCTTTGTTTCCGACTCGTACGGGCAGTCTCGCGGTGCGGCGCGTGGCGCGGGATACGCATCCGCTTCTTATGCGCGCGGTTCCTACGACGACGTCTTCGCCCGCGAATCCCGTGTGAGCGACGACCTTGAGGCGCGTTTCGGCGGCGCGGCCGATGACGATGAGTTCGACGTCGAAGAAGCCAACGCCAAGCTTAACCCCATCTCCCGCATGAAGATGCGCATGGATAGATCTAAGCGCTCGAAGGCTAAGGCCAAAGCTGGTAAGGAATTTGCGCGTCGTTACGGCGACAGCGGTCCGTCTGATGCAAGCGCCGGCCCTCGTGCGGCCGTGTACAAGGGCGAGATGGGTTCGCAGCACAAGCGCGCCACCCGTCTGCAGGGTGATTCGGCTGTTTCTCAGAGCGCGGGATCATCGGGAAAAGCCGGCAGGCCTAAGCGCAAGATCACCTCTTCGCGTTGGTTCATTGCCAGCTGCGGCGTTGCCGCATGCATCGCATTCTGCTGCATGTTCCTCTACACGCCCGCTCAGCAGTGCTACCAGGAGATGCGCGAGCGCGACCGCTTGGAACTTGAGTATCAGGCCATCGTCGATCGCAACGAAAAGCTCCAGCAGTCGGTGAACTACCTGTCAACCGACGCGGGCGTTGAGGATCAGGCGCGTGCTGATTTCGGATGGATTCGCGAAGGTGAGCGCGCCGTGAGCGTGTCGGGCCTCACTGTTGACGAGGAGCTTAACTTCACTGCGAACATCGTATCGAGCGATGTTAAGCCGCCCCACACTTGGTACTCGGATTTCCTCGATCCCATTTTCGGCGTATCCTAGGCGAAGGGCTGCCATCCCGCTGTTCGAAGGGGGTTTCTATGGCCGATGGCCGTTATGTCGCTATCGATATCGGCACGGTGACGTGCCGCATGCTCATTGCCGATGTGGTGAATGGGCGCGTATGCGAGCTTGCCAAGGAATACGCTATCGTCAATCTGGGTGAGGGCGTTGATGCTACGGGCTTGCTTTCCGAGGCGGCCATGCAGCGCGTCTCCGCTACGCTCAAGCGCTACCTTGAGGTTCGAAAGCGCTTTGATACCCCGGATAATCCCATCCTGAAAACCGTGACCGTTGCCACGTCTGCCTCCCGTGACGCAGCTAACGCCCATGAGTTTGCGGCCATGCTGGCAGATCACGGCCTTGAGCTGGCCGTCATTTCCGGTTCGAGCGAAGCGGCTCTGTCGTACGCGGGCGCTTCGAGCGACTTTGCAGGAGAGCCCATCACCGTAGTGGACATCGGTGGGGGATCAACCGAGGTTATCGTTGGCGTGGCGGGCGCCGATCCGCTGCTAGCCCATTCCTTCAACGTGGGTTGTCGCCGTGTGACGGAGCGTTTTCTTCATGCCGACCCGCCCGATGCCGCCGAGCTTGCCGAGGCGCGGGCTTGGATTCGGTCTGAGATGGCGTGGCTTTTCGAGGACGTGCGCACCAAGGGCTTAGAGCTTGGCCGCATTGTGGCCGTTGCGGGTACGGCGACCAGCGTGGTGAGCATGCGCGAGAAGATGGCCGTCTACGACTCGAGCCGCGTGCATGGCGCGAAGGTCACGCTTGGGGAGCTGGCTGAGATCACCGATATGCTGTGCGCCGTGAGTTTGGCCGAACGCGAGCAGGTGGTGGGTCTCGACCCCAAACGCGCGCCTGTGATCGTGGCGGGCATGCTGATTCTGCAGGAGCTGCTTGGCCTTGCGGGTGCTTTGGGGTTTACGGCGAGCGAGTCGGATATTTTGCAGGGCATCGTGCTTGACGCGGCGAGGTAGGCTGGGCCAGCACGCACGGACAATCGCGAGGTAGGGCGAGGGCGGAAACGCTCCTTGGCTTTCCGCCCTCGACCGCTAGCGCTGACGCGGTGGGGCGCTTACCTTCGCAAAATTAAAAGAGTGAGATATCTGTTATCAACTCGGTAACATATCTGTGATACCATGAACGAAAATGATATAAGCGAAGTACTGAAAGACGAGAGACTACAAGACGGGAGCCATCATGGATAAGAAAGTTTACGAACTCATCAACGATCAGATCAACAAGGAGCTGTACTCGGCGTATCTGTACCTCTCCTTCGCGGATTATTACGAGGAGGAGGGTCTTGACGGCTACGCCAACTGGTACATGATCCAGGCTCAGGAGGAGCGCGACCATGCGCTGATCTTCCGCAACTACCTGCATGAGAACGGCGAGCGCGTGAAGCTTCTGGCCATCGACATGCCCGACAAGACCTTTACCAACTTCCTCGAGCCGCTTGAGGCTGGCCTTGAGCATGAGAAGTACGTAACCGCGCTGATCAACGACATTTATGCGGCGGCTATGGAGGCTAAGGACTATCGCGCCATGAAGTTCCTCGACTGG
>JAFXIM010000303.1 GCA_017533165.1 Eggerthellaceae bacterium | reverse complement strand
TTCTAGTAAAGCCGTGACCCACGAAAACGCCCCGGATGACCCGAAAAACCGTGACCCAGATATGACCCCATGGATTCACGGGCATTTTTGAGACTGAGCCACATTAGGACAAAACCAAGACAAACTGCGGCAAACTGGAACAAACTGGAGAGAGCTTTTTGCTATCGAGTGGGAGTAAGAGATAATCCTACTTAAGACACATATTTTCGTAATCCGTCGTTAATTAGTGCCTTAACTGCAGAACTTGAGCCCGACTCGCTTAGCGAATCGGGCTTTTTCGTGCACGAATCGAGAATCGGGTGCCTGACCGCATTCAATGAACGCCAAGTGAGCAACGTTGCAAATGTCCCCTATAACGGCACAATTGCAACATGGGCCTGAATCAAAGGCCGTTCAGGCTCGAGCCCGGGAGGATCCCAGCTCGCTCTCGTGCGGCAGCAGCAGATCGCAAAGGTTTACGTGCAGGCCCCGGTAGTCTGGGCATATGCGCTCGAGCACGGCGACGCAGCTCTCGACGTCGAACCGCGCGATCCAGCGCGCCTCGACGAGGAGCTGCGCCAGGTACGCCTCCACGTAGTCGACCCCCAAAAGACCCGGGGCCACCGGCTCGCTCAGCTGGTAGTCGATGTCGCAGGGGATCTCGTGCGCGGCGAAGTGGACGTCGTAGCGCCTCTTTAACTCTCCCAGACTTGCCAACGTGTCGCGCAGCGCCACGTTGCGGATGGGCGGCATGGTCGCAACCACGTCCCGCCAGAGAGCGAGGGCCGCGTCCGTCCGCTTCTGGAGTGCGCGAACGCCCTCATGCCAGAGCGCGATGGGATCGTCAACGTCGAGCACGATGGCGGCCTCCTCGGGTGTGGCGTCTGCGATGCCCAGCGCATAGGCGACCGACATGGCGAGCTCATGTATCTCGCAGGCCGACACGCTCGACGATCCGGCGGCACAGTACAGGCCGGCAACGTGCGCCATCAGGCGCGTATAATTATCCGACGCCCTACCTGCGTTGGGGACGCCAGCTCTTCCGCTAATTGCCCCAGCCATCGGACCACCCCTCTCCGTCCCAGCCGTCCACATACTCGTCGAAGTCCCACTCGGCGGAATCGAATGTGTACGCGCGCCCCTCGTCGTCGACGATGCGGTACTCGCCGTCATCCCCCGCCTCGGCCGCGCGCATGTATTCGGCGGAGAAGCGCATGACCTCCTCCGCCGGCATCGATGCGACCTCGGCAGCATCTCCCCGCGCGTCCAGGCAGTTTCGCAGGGCGTCGGCGATCTCCGCGTCAGGCACGTCGACGGACAGCTCGTCGCGGATGGCGTAGAAGGCGTCCTGCAGCTCTGCAAGCACCTCCGCCACGCTGGTCTGCGAGAGATACGGCGAGCCTGCCACAGCTCCGGCCACCTCGACGATAGCTGGCAGCCCGAACTCCACCCGTTCGGTGTCAGCCAGCACCTCAGCCCGGCGCTCGGCCAGCATCCGATAGTCCTCCCGCGTGATCGAGAGGCCACCTGCAGCAAGCCGCCCGTTCACCTCGGCCAACGTCGACCCCGCGACGCTCGCTGAAAACGCAAGCCACATGTCAAACCCCATGGACAACACCCCTTCCAAAATCGCGGTCAATGCCTAATATCGCGTGGGGACGCCAAGTTCAAGACTGCAAATCTTGACCAGAGCATGGTAATGTGGCCACTGTCAGACGGCGCTTCTCCACGAAAGCTTACGCCACAGCGATGTGCCCTGGCGTACTTGCCGCACCTTCTGCAAGGTGCTGACGATCGAATCTAACTCGGCTATCGAGGGAAGAGAGAACAGCTCTTCAGAGGGTCGCCCTCATCGGCACTTTCATCGTTTTTACCATCCTTTTATCTTTTGCTGAAATGAAAAGCAAAACGAGATGCCAGCGACACTGTCGGCTTTGTTTGCGTTATTACCGCCGAGTCAATAACGCCAATGCTCACATGCTGCTTCCCGCTCCCGCAGGTCAACGATGAGGATCAACGGGAAAGCGGCCAGCGCACATTATTCGACCCTTTCAAGGATTCGCGGCGGTCCCGCCCCTCGCAGCAAGCTACAATAGGCGTGTTGAGAACCAGCCGAAGCCTTCGGCAAGCATCGGCGAGAGAAAGGCTTCGGTGCATGAGGAGCTAGCGATGCCCATACACAACACCCGTAACCAGACTTTCATGCTGGCGGCCATGCCCGAACGGGTGCAGCATCGTGCGTCCAAGCACCAACCTCAATCCAAGCAATCCCTACAAGATTCAGCAAGGCGCAATGCTGCATCCCATGGCCTCCTGCGGA
>JAFXIM010000302.1 GCA_017533165.1 Eggerthellaceae bacterium | reverse complement strand
TGTACGTAGCTGTAGGCTGCAGTGCCCGGCTGGAACGAATCGGCGTTCTGCTCAGCGATATAGCCAATGCTGCGCTGCACCGTTCCGCCGTAAACGGCAAACTGCTCGCCTGCGGCATCCTCGAGAATAACGTAGGGCCTCATAGACAGGTCTCGTTTGTACTGGTCAGCGCTATTGAATCCAACGAGCACATTGGTGTAGTACTCGATGCCACCCGACGTGCTAAACACCGGGTCCTTCGATCCCTCAACGTAGGCCTTGCCACGGCTTACTCCAGACGTTTCAAGGGTGAGGCTGCCGTTTTCCACCTTGTCGCTCCATGCGATAAGCGTGCCTGTTTCCACAATGGTGTAGCCATTGATGCCCGGGCCGGTGAGCAGATCCTTGATCTGCTCGGGCATGCCCGTGATCATGCGAATGCCCTTAGTACCGCTGATGCGGATAGAGCTGCCAGCGTATACCAGCAAATCGTCGAGGGCATAGTAACGCGTCACCGTATAGGTGTCGCCCGATTGAGATACGAGCCAGGTGCTCATGCGTACCGGATATACCGCATGAGGATCAGAGTTGTTCGAGGTGTTCATCTCATACATGGTGATGCTCTGCGCGCCACTCTGGGTCAAAGGCACAGTGGCGTAGCTGCCATTGACTTCAATGGGCGTGGCCACGCCATCAACATAGGCAACAGTGCCCGATGTGCTCAAACCAGATGACGCCAGGTCCTCGAGATTGAACCTCACCTCTCCCCTTATCTCCTCGGGCGCAAGCGGGATGGACGAGTAAGTCAGCAAATCAGAGACGAGCTTGGCCAGGCCCTCGCCATAAGCGGGATCCGACGCCCATCTGCCGGCAAGATCGTTCACGGTGGGGGCAGCGCCGCGAGACACAAGATTGAAGCGCGGATCAACACAGGCGTTCACCAAGGCATCGGTGGAAGCATAGGCCTTCAAGTGCTGTACCTGAGCGCGAATGCCCATGCGCACACCATCGGCGCCGTAGACGCTGAAATCGGCACTGCCACTCGTGGCACCATCAAGAGCGCCAAGACCGCAGAAGTTGCACTGCCAGTTCTTCACCTGGCCGCCAAACTGCAGCCAGCCGGTTTCCTTCATGGCCTGAGCAAAGACGATCTCCGGGCGCACGCCTTCGGCCTTTGCCTCTTCAACAACGATCTGGGCGAAGGCATCAATGCTGGGAGCTCCATAGCTTGAATAGACGCTTGCCGGGTAGGCTTTATGCTTGCTGTTGTACCAAGCGGCCATGTTGGACGCAGTGACGGAAGACGCTCCCATGATTGCGGGGTTGTAGCCGGCAATCACCTTGGTGGATACCGCTTCTCCGCGATCGCCCACAACCTTGTCCGCCTTGACGAGTCCGTAGTACTCGGCGACAGCTTGAGCATCGGCAACGCCCATCTTCTCGCACCACTCGCTGCTGGCGAGCTTGGCTGCGTCGTCGGGATTGGTGACGAACGCATGCTCTATGATGATGCCCGGAACGCCACTGAATCGTGGATAGTAGTTGATGCCCAGGTAATCGATAAGGCCACCTGGATCCGGGTAGCTCGTATTGGTTTCGCTCGACCTGGTTTTAAGGCCGCGGTTGTTCAAACCCAGAGCCGACAGCTTTTCGAGCACCTTCGTCCCCAAAGCAGCGCCGGGAACATGGCACTCGTTGTACTTGTAAGCACTGCTGTTGGGAATCCAAACCTCGGCGCCGTTTGCACTTGGCGCGTTGGCCACCGAATTGCAATGCATGCTCACGATGAAATCAGCACCTTGAGAGATGGCGCGATCTACGCGCTCAGCACGCGAGTAGTTCACCGTGTTGTCCTGTGTGAGAATGACGGTAACGCCCGCATAGGTACGAAGCTCGTTAACGCAGGCCTGGGCAATCCTCCAGTTTGCATCGGCTTCACGCACGCCGTTAACGCCAAGAGCGCCGGGATCAGACCCACCATGGCCGGGATCAATGGCTATGACCAAACCGTCTGTTTTGTCAGCATGAGCTTGAAGGGAAGCGGAAGCAACGGGCCAACAGGCGCTGGAGAAAGCCAGCGTCATACTCAGCAGAACTGCTGCGATTATATGTGCTCGGGAACGACCAAGCCGCCCTTGCGCCCTACCGTGCATCACGTGTCCGATCTAGTGTGTTTAAGTTGCGTTTCGGAGCATCACGTTTCTTCTATTCAAACAAGGGATTTTACCATAGGGGTCCCAATCGACGCATCCATCGGGGCATATGCACACAAGCTGACAACAAAAAAGACCCCCTTCTCATGAAGGGGGTCCCAAGAGCTTCGTCCAAACAGACGCTGGGGCAGATCCTAGCCGAAGAAAACGCCGATCTCGCGCTCAGCGGACTCGGGAGAGTCGGAACCATGGATGACGTTCTCGTCAACGGTCAGGCCGAAGTCGCCGCGGATGGTGCCAGGAGCAGCATCTGCCGGGTTGGTGGCGCCCATGAGCTTACGCATGGTGGCAACAGCGTTCTCGCCGGAAACGACCATCTTCACAACCGGACCGGAGGTGATGTAGGCGATAAGACCCTCATAGAAGGGCTTGCCCTTGTGCTCGCCGTAGTTGGCCTCAGCCAGCTCGGGGGTAACCATGCCGAGCTCCATGCGCTCGATCTTCAGGCCAACGCGCTCGATGCGGTTGATGATCTCACCGATGTGGCCGTTACGAACGCCGTCGGGCTTGATCATGGAGTAGGTCTTCTGGATTGCCATTGATGGCTCCTTTCGGAGGAATCTTTTTTCTCACAAGACGGCGGCGGATACGCCGCCACCGATATTGCTAACACTGAGCTTACCTTCGCCACCTTAACCAAAATGACGAAGGTAAGGAGTCCTTAGTTCTGGCTCACGAAGAACAACTCTACGTTGAGAATCTTCCAGCCAATCATGTCGCGGACAAGCGACACCTTGTAGTCGATGTCTCCGCCCTGTTCGGTGGTAGCCGAAACATAGACAGTAGATTCGCTCATGGACCTGTTCACGCCGTCAATGGTGGCGTTTGCGTCCTTCACGACCGGGTCGAGCATGGTGTCGATGTCGTCAGCCTCAAGACCCGCGGAGAACACGGTGGCCTTAGCGGCCTCAGGGTCGGCGAACAGTTCCTGAACGACCGTCTCCTGCGTGGGATAGCCATAGCCCTGCGTGTAGGCGAACACAGCAGCACCAAAGGCGAGCAGGATAACGACAATGATGCCGATCAGCACCTTCAGGCCGACATTGCGACGCTTGCGATCCTGCTTAGCAAGGTCCTTCGACCACTGTTCGAGCTCTTCGTCAGATGAATTGAAGAAGTGCTCCTCCCCCGCCTCCTCGGCACCGTAGTAACCCGGATAGGCGTTTTCGTCATACTGCTCGTCGTAATAGAAGGGGTCGTTCGGATCATAGCCCTCAACGTATGCCCCCTCAGCTGCCATGTCAAAACCGGACATATCGGCAACGGGCAGGGCCTGGGTAAGCTCGGCTCCCGACTGGCCCTGAGCGACGGCACCCACCGCGCGCTGGTAGTCAACGCTTGCGGAATCGGACAGGAAGTAGGTCTTGTCGGCGATGGCCTCCTCGAAAGCCTCGACCGCGTACTGCATCTGGCCGCAAGCCACATAGGCCTGACCCATGCTAGCAAACAGCTTGTTGCGGGTTTCAGGGGCCATGTCGAACTGAAGAGCGCTGTCATAAGAAGCGATGGCATCAGCGGGTCGATTGAGCGCCATGAAGCACACGCCCAGATTGAGCAGTGCCTTGGCCGGATCGGGGTTGCCCTCATCAAGAGCAGCCTCGCGGAAAGCAACGCCCGCCTCAGCCGTCTTGCCGATCTTCATAAGCGCGCTACCCATACCCATATAGGCCTTGTAGGGCGCATCATAGTTCGGATCAGATACCGCAGCCTCGAAGCAGCGCACGGCGTTTTCGTAGTCACGCAGAGAGGCGTACGCCATGCCTAAGTTGCATTCAACCGTGGAGAGAGCACCATAGGCAGCATCTGCCGTAGCCTGCGTATAAGCGTGAATGGCCTCGGTGGGGTTCTTCAGCTTGACGAGGCAGTTGCCGATCTGGTGATACAGAAGGCCGAGCTCGCCGGGGGCAAGCTGCGCTGCTGTCTGCAGGCACTCCGTAAATGCCATGAGGGCGCCCTGGTAGTCCTTCTGCACGTATAGCTCGTACGCGTGATCGAATAGCTCGTTGTTCATGAGGGTCCTTTGCTCGGTTTGCCGCTTTTATCGCGCGAGTCCGAATTTACTCGGCAGCGTTCTCAATCTCGATGCTCTCGATGACGTCGCCGGCGCGAAGAGCCCAGATGACGTCGAGGCCCTCGAGGGTCTGGCCGAAAACGGTGTAACCAGAATCGAGGAAGGGCTGATCGCCCAGGCAGAAGTAGAACTGAGAGCCTGCGGAGTTGGGATTGGAGGAACGAGCCATGGCAAGCGTGCCGTCAAGATGCTCGTTGTTGGGGTTGGTGGTGTACTCCTCCTTGATGGAGTAACCCGGGTTACCGGTGCCGGGCTGACCAGCCGGGCCACGACCGCCGTTGGCAACCTGGGAAGAGGTCATCTCGCGGGTGTTGGGGCAGCCGCCCTGAATGACGAAGTTCGGCACATAGCGGTGGAACTTCAGGTCGTTGTAATAGCCCTTCTGAGCGAGCTCAACGAAGTTGCCAACGAGGATGGGAGCGTCCTTGCCGGCAAGCTGCACGCGAATGGTGCCCTTGGAGGTGGTGAGAAC
>JAFXIM010000301.1 GCA_017533165.1 Eggerthellaceae bacterium | reverse complement strand
GGCTGTTGCGCGATGCGTTCTCGATCAATTGTCCTCATAGACGGCAAGGAGGTCGCATAAATGAGCGAAGCCATTCGCCTGAGCCTCCCCGCAAGCAAAGCCGAGCTTGCAAAGCTTTGTGCTGGCGACGAAGTGCTGCTCAGCGGAACCATGTACACCATGCGTGATGCGGGACACGAACGCACCTTGCTTCATCTTGCCGAGACGGACGAGCTGCCCTATGGCCTTGAAGGTCAAACGCTTTTCTACGCCGGGCCCACGCCCGCAGCTGCAGGAAGGCCCTTGGGATCCATCGGCCCCACCACGGCATCACGCATGGATTTCGCCACACCACAGCTCTTCGAAGCAGGGATTGGCTCATGCGTAGGAAAGGGCAAGCGCAACGCTAGCGTCACAAAAGCCTGCGTGCAGCACGGTTGCGTCTACTTTGCCTGCGTTGGCGGAATAGCCGCCTTGCTGGCTAGCTGCATCACGGATTGCACTGCCGTAGCATGGGAGGACCTGGGCACCGAGGCACTGAGAAAGCTTGTGGTCAAAGACCTTCCCGCCTTCGTCGCCATCGACACCCAGGGAAACGACCTCTATCGTATGATCGAGCAGGCTTAAAGCAAGCGCTACTTCGTCGACGCCTTCTTGGTGCTCTTCTTAGCCGCAGCCTTGGCCGGCTTCTTAGCCGCCTTACGCGCAGCAGCCGCCTCCTCCTTACGGGCTTTCTCCTCTTCCTTACCCGGACAGTCGAAGTTCGGGCAAAGTTTCCAAGGGCCGCGTGCGGTGGTCACGATGACCATGGGTGCGCCGCAATGTTCGCAAGCCTCTTCGGTAGGCGTGAGGTTTCCGTACTGGGGCAAGGGATAGCGCGTCTGGCAATGATCGAAGTTTTCGCAGGTAATTGATCTCTTGAGAGTGCGCGGATTGCGACGGGCAAACAGACGAGAGTCGATACCCGCCTCACCACATACCGGACACAGTCCCACCATCACCTCGGGCTCTTGGTTTGTTGCGCAGTTGGGGTCAATACAGGCGATGCGAGGCTTGGATCTAAAGGCTGTTACCTTCACCTGGGGCATGCCGCAGGTAGGACAGAGCTCCTCGACCGACTCGATCTTGCCCTGCGGGAGCGGATAGGTCACATCGCACTCGGGCCAACCCGAACAACCGATGAACATGGACTTCGTCTTCTGAGAGGCGCGGATCTGCAGATCGTGATCGCACTTGGGACATTTCCCCACATAGGCATCCGCCGCCACGGCATCAGCAAGCGCATCCTTCACTTCCTCGGAATGTGGAAGCAAAACGGAGAGCTGCTCGGAAAGAAGCTTGCGCGACGCACTAACCACCTCATCACGGCTGATCTGACCGGCTGCTATGTTATCCATGCCCTGCTCGAGCTCCGCCGTCATCTCCGAGTGCGTGATGTGCGGGGCGAACTTGCCCAGAGCATCGATAACTGCCATGCCAAGCTGGCTCGGCTCAATAGGATCGTTCTGAATGTATTTGACCGCATACAAACGCTCGATGATGGAATGGCGCGTAGATTTGGTGCCTAGGCCAAGCTTCTCCATCTCCTGAATGAGCTTGCCCTGGCTGTAGCGCGCGGGAGGTTCAGTCTGCTTCTTCGTACAAGTAGCGCCATTGAAGGCGATTCTCTGACCGACGATGAGCGCGGGCAGCTGCTCGTCCTTCTTGAGGCCGTAGGGATAGATCGCACGAAAACCGGGCTTGACCAAAACGTCGCCCTTCGCAACAAACGCCTCGCCGGCAACGTCAAGCGCAACCTTAGTGCCCTCAACCACCGCTGCATCAGAGAGCGTCGCCAAGAAGCGACGGGCGATCAGGTTGTAGAGCTTGTACTCGGCTGCGGGCAAATCATCGGGTGTTGCCTTCGCCGTGGGATAGATGGGCGGATGATCAGTGGTTTCCTTCTTGCCGCGCGTAGCCGTAAGCTTGCCCTTTGCAAGCAGCTGTTTGCAGAAGGGAGCATAGGCGGGGTTTCCGGAAACGGTACGCACCACTTCAGCGAGGTCAAGCGACTTGGGGTACACCGTGTTGTCAACACGCGGGTAGGAAATATAGCCATCCATGTAGAGGCTCTCGGCAATACGCATGGTACGTGCCGGAGAAAAGCCCTCCGCAGATGCTGCAGCAAGCAAAGAGGTGGTGTTAAAGGGCGCAGGCGGCGCGACTTTGCGCTGCTTGGTTTCAATAGAGCCCACACGAGCGCTCTTGGCTCCCTTTACCGCCTGCATCACGGCCTCGGCCAGCGCACCATCCTTGAAGCGGGCAACGGAATGACCGGCCTCGAAAACGCCCTCCCCTTCGCCTGAGGTGGGGCCGCATTCGGCGCATGCGTCAAAGGCGCCCTTAATGACCCAGTAGTCTTCGGGCACAAAGGCCAAACGCTCACGTTCGCGGGCAACGATCAAAGCCAGAGTGGGCGTTTGCACGCGGCCCGACGAGCGGACGTTGCCGTAGCCCGCAAACTTAACCAGCGTGAGGTAGCGCGTCAGGACTGCACCCCAGATAAGATCGATATCCTGACGGGATGCGCCAGCCTGGGCAAGGCAGTCATCCATGGAGACAAGGTTGTCAAAGGCATGGGTGATCTCGGCCTTGGTGAATGCGAAATAGCGCGCGCGAGATACCGGCGCGGTGGGGTTAACCTCACGGCAGCACGCAAGCGCGTCAGCTCCGATGAGCTCACCTTCGCGATCGAAGTCAGTCGCGATGATGATGGAATCGGCCTTTTTCGCAAGGTTCTTGAGGGATCGGATGATGTCCTTTTCCTTGGGAAGCTTTTCAATGGGTGCATATACCAGGTAAGGCAGGGCATCCATCTTCCACGTCTTAAGCTCAACGCCATCTTCGGTGAAGGGCTTCTTCTTTTTAAAGGGAGGTTTGGGCAGAGATGCGGGAATATCTGCGGGCAGAGCCTCGCCGTCAGCGCTGACGCCACGCCAGCCGCCGCGCTTTTTGTACACGAGCTGAGGAGTGAAATCAGGCTCGAGAATATGGCCTCTCAGACCGATGGTAACCCATTCCTCCCCCTTGAGCTCGAATCGATAGACCGGGGTGGAAAATACTTTGTCAGCCTTGGGCTTCGACGCCCCGAGCAAATCGGCGATTTTCTGAGCCGCGTCGTTTTTCTCGGTTACGACCAGTTTCACGGAGTTCCTCCTTGTCATGCCGCTCTGCCCGTGTAGGCAGCGGCCTTTTCGTTCACACGATTCCCGCTGTATGGCGCACGAACGGCAAGGCGTTCATGTGCCAGCGGGGCTCCCCAACTTGTTTATTAACGTGTGCGGGGAATGGCGCGCCTCGTCTAAGCCTTACAGCCTGGAAGAAGCAGCAATGCGGAATGATACACGAAGGATGGCTCCTGGCAAGCGGAAATCACAAACGGAAAACGAGCGATTGCTAAGATGCGGCTTTCGCCTTCTCCTTCTCCTCACGATCGAGAACTGCATGCATGGCGGCAATGGCGCACTCGAGCATGGAGTCGTCAGGCTCATTGGTGGTCAGGCGCTGCATCTGCATACCGGGCCACAGCACCACCTTAACGAGAGGGTTGTCGGGGCGATTGCCCGCCCACTTCACCGTG
>JAFXIM010000300.1 GCA_017533165.1 Eggerthellaceae bacterium | reverse complement strand
ATGTCAAGGTTTCTGAAATTCACGGCATGTCTCAGCGTGGCGGCTCTGTCACCACGGTCGTGCGTTTTGGGGACAAGGTTCAGTCCATGGTTGCTGATCTTGGTAACGCGGACTGCATCGTGTCTTTCGAAACTACCGAGGCACTTCGCAACCTGCCTTTCCTCGCTGAAGGGGGCTCCATAATTGTGAACGACCTCGCTATTCAACCCTTGCCTGTTCTTACCGGCAAAGCAAAGATGCCCTTGGCTGCTAATGAAGACCTTGCTGCAGCGGGAGCCTTGCTTGTTCCCGCTGCAGATATCGCTTATCAGGTTGGCAATTCCCGTACGAGCAACGTTGTGTTGATCGGCGCCCTTTCTGCCCGCCTCGATATTGATCCTGAGATTTGGGAAGAGGCTATCGCTGGTCGCGTCCCTGCGAAGACCGTGGAGGCAAACCTCGCCACTTTCCGCATGGGACGTGAATTCGTTCTCTCCTAAGATCGCGAACCATGGGAAACTCAGGCTACATAGACACTGAGAAGAAAGAGGGGCAAGGCGTTGTTGGACGCTTTGCCCCTTCTCCTACGGGGCGAATGCATGCGGGAAATATTTTTGCCTACTTATGCGCTTGGTTGGTTGCCAAATTGCAGGCAGGTCGCATCGTTTTACGTATAGAGGATCTTGATAGAGAAAGGTCTAAGAAGGACTACTCTGACCAGGTGCTCTATGATTTGGAGGCTCTCGGTTTGTATTGGGATGCCGGTCCTTTCTATCAACAGGATCGTGATGAGGCATACGAACAGGCTCTTTATGTTCTTGAAAAACGCGGACTGATCTACCCTTGTTTCTGCACTCGAGCTGACTTGCATGCCGCATCGGCACCGCATGCAGGGGAGCATTATGTATATGCTCAGACCTGCAAACACCTCAATGCTGAGGAGATCAAAGCTAAGGCATTGCTTCGAAACCCCGCTTATCGGCTTTCAGTCTGTCGCGATACCATTGCTTTCGATGATTTAATCCAAGGACAATGTTTGGTTGACCTAGCTCAAGAATGCGGCGACTTTATCGTGAGGCGTTTTGATGGTAACTTCGCCTATCAGCTTGCCGTTGTCGTAGACGATGCAGCTCAGGGGGTTAACTCGGTGGTGAGAGGCGTAGACCTTTTGAGCTCAAGTCCGCAACAAATCTACCTTCAATCGTTGCTGGGTTACGAGCAACCGCAGTACGCTCATATTCCCCTTCTCGTGGATGAAACTGGCAGGCGTCTGGCGAAGCGCAACAAAGATGCGGCTCTCGATCAGCTGCTTATACGCCACGGAACTCCTGAGGGCGTTATTGGGCATATTGCCTACACAGCAGGCCTGATCGACCACGATGAACCAACGAGCCCTCAGCAGCTCCTCGATCAGCTTGATATAGCAGCATTTGAGAATTGGAAGGGCAGCAAGAAGGCTATTTTGTTTCAATAGCTTAGCTAGATGCCCAGTACGATTCCAAGGGCATAGAAACTACCCAGAACAACGTTGACGGTGCAGATTTGTGACATTGCGGCAATGCGTGATGGGGGAGCAAGGGGGTTCTTCCAGAGGGCGTTGATAAAGGGATAGGCTGCAAGAAGCATGAATGGCGCCATGATCAGCCCCTCCCTAAACCAAACAAGCTCAATAACCAGAATGAAAGCAATCCAGATAAGGATAAGTGCGTGATATGCCGCCCTTGCCTTCTTGCGACCGATTATTACAGATAGAGTTTTGCGTTTGGCCTCGATGTCTTTTTCGATATCGCAGGAATTGTTGGTGAACATGATGAGCGCAACGCCTATGGTTGTAGGAATGGCCCATATCCAAGCTGCAAGCGGAAGGGTTTCAGTGAGAACGTAGTAGCTCGCAACTACGATGAGACCGCCCATGACAAAACCGCTTACAAGCTCGCCAATTGGCAAGTAAGAAATAGGCGTCTTGCCGCCTGAGTAAAGAGCAACGATTAAAGCTCCAATGAGAGCGAAGATGAGCGGGACATAGCCTGCAACCATTATGGGATAGATTCCCAGCAGAAACGCACATACAAGGAAAGCTATGGCAAGTCCAAGCGCTGATTTGGGATTGATGTTGTTGTAGACGAGTACGGCATCGCTTACTTCTACGTTGTCATTAGCCGAATCGGTGCCTTTAACGTAATCAAAATAATCGTTTAGGGTGTTTACGGATGATTGCATCAGTGCGCAAATCAGGAGCAAGACCAAGCTCATCGATACCGAAAGAACACCCTCACACGTGTAAGCCGTAGATACTGCGATCATTACCGGCATGATAGAAGCAGGCCAAGTGTGAGGCGCAGCAAGCTGCCAGGCCATTTTCAGGCTAAGAGGTGAATAGCTTGAGGCCTGGGCATTTGCCGGCTTGGTTTCTGGGTTTAGGACCTCGGTGCTTGCTGTCATGTCTCTCCTGCGTTCTACGGGTAGTATATAGAGTATACCGCTTGTCATTTTGGGCTATGACAACAAAAAGCCCTCGCGCCAAGGCGCGAGGGCAATGTGCACTCAAGCTATGAGTTAGTTGGTCAGCAGAGCGGTGGAGATTGCCTGCTCGGATGCTGCGGTGGGAGTCCAGGTGTTATCGACGTTGTTGTACTCGATGGTGATGGGGTCGGTAGCAGCAGGTTGAACTTCCTTGAGGGAATCCATCATAATCTGGCCAACGAGGGCGTTGATCTGATCGTTGCTCATAGAGGCTACGTCCTGGGTTTCAATGGCCTTCATGGTATTAGCCTCGAGAGCTGCCTCATATGCGGAGAAGCTCTTGCAGGTCAGGGTGACAACAGCCTTAGCGTTGTCGCCTTCAACCGTGATGCTGTCAATGGTGTAGTCGAAGCCGTCGAGATAAGACTTCATGAACTCATTGACGTCGATGCCGTAAGAGGCAAAGGTGCTTGCGTCCATGCCGGTAGTCATCTCAGCGAGGAAGGCGTCGTCAAGAGTCTTAATGCTCTCAAGTTCCTCGGTGAGCGCACCACGGATGACGTCCTCGTCGCTTTCGCCACCGCAGCCCACGAAGGCCACAGCAGAGAAAGTGAGAAGAGCGGATGCAGCAAAAGCAGCAATAATT
>JAFXIM010000299.1 GCA_017533165.1 Eggerthellaceae bacterium | reverse complement strand
TCGCATTTTCATGGTGGTGCTGATTCCCATGCTCATCGGTCCGTGGATCGGTTCCACCATCAGCGCGTCTTCGGGTGCCATGGCTGGTTTTGGTGTGGTGGGCGACGGCTTCACCCCGTCTTCGCTCATCTTCCTCGGCGGTGCGGCGGTTGCTCTGCTGACCTTTGTGGTGCTGCTCGTCATGCGCCGCGTGCAAGCGGGAAAGGACTTCGATGCAGTATAGACAGGACCGCTACGGCAATCAGCTTTCCATTCTAGGCTACGGTTGCATGCGCTTTCCGCAAAAGCTCGGCAGGATCGATATGGCTGCAACGGAAGCGCAGATCATGACCGCCTTCCGCAAGGGCGTGAACTACTTTGACACTGCCTACATCTATGCGGGTAGCGAAGCGGCGCTCGGCGAGATCCTCGAGAAAAACGACATTCGCAGTCAGGTCTACATTGCTACCAAGCTGCCGCAGTACCTCATCAAGAACGTTGCTGATCTCGATAAGCTGTTCAACGAGCAGCTCAAGCGTCTGCGTACCGATTACGTGGACTATTACCTCATGCACATGCTGAGCGACGCCGTTTCCTGGCAGCGCCTGAAGGATCTTGGCATCGAGGAGTGGATCAGGCAGAAGCGCGAAAGCGGGGCCATCCGTCAGGTTGGTTTTTCCTACCATGGCAACGCCGACACCTTCAACGAGCTCATCGATGTCCATGATTGGGATTTCTGCCAGATCCAGTACAACTACATGGACGTGAACTCGCAGGCCGGGCGCCGAGGCCTTTTGCATGCTCATGAAAAAGGCGTGCCTGTGATCATCATGGAGCCCTTGCGCGGTGGCAAGCTGGTTAACCAGCTGCCCGAGGAGGCCAAGAGGATCTTCGCACACTACAAGACAAAGCGCACGCCCGCGCAGTGGGCCTTCCGCTGGCTGTGGAGCCAACCTGAGGTGACAGTGGTTCTTTCGGGCATGAACTCCGAAGCTATGATCCTCGACAATATCCAAACCGCTTCGGACGTGCAGCTCGGCGAAATCGGCCCCGAAGACGATGCCATGTTGGAGAGCGTGGTGCGCGCCCTCAACTCCAAGACGAAGGTGGAATGCACCGCCTGCGGCTACTGCATGCCGTGTCCCAAGGGCGTTGACATCCCGGGAACCTTTGCCGCGTACAACCGTCGCTACTCCGAAGGCTGGTACGATGCCCAATACGAATACATGATGTGCACCGCCCTTCGCAAAAACCCGGCGTCGATCGCCAACTGCACGCAGTGCGGCCTGTGTGAGAGGCATTGCCCGCAAAACATCGAGATCCGCGCGCGCCTGCAAGATGCGAAAAAGGTGCTCGAGACCCCGATATATCGCATTGCGCGCAAGATCATCGGCCTTGTCATGCGCTTTTAAGTGGGGAAGGTAAGCGATGAGCGAAGAATGCCTGATATGCAAAGAGCCGCTTGAGTACCTCGCGGAAGATGCGCCCATGGAGTGTGCGATCTGCGGCGTGAAGGTGCTAAGCAAAGCGCGCTGCGTCCGTGGCCACTATGTGTGCGATGACTGCCATACCGAGGGCATGGACGTCATCTTCGGCCTGTGCCTTTCCGAAACCTCGTCTGATCCGATCGCCATTATCCAGAAGATGATGGCAATGCCTTTCTGCCACATGCACGGGCCCGAACACCACGTCATGGTTGGCGCTGCGCTGTTGACCGCCTACGCAAACGCCGGGGGTGACGTTGATCTGCCCCGGGCCCTTGCCGACATTCGCAAGCGAGGCAAGGCAGTGCCGGGTGGCGTGTGTGGCTTTTGGGGCGCTTGCGGCGCGGGTGTCAGCGCGGGGCAGTTCGTATCTATCGTGACGGGATCGACGCCTTTAGCAAAGGAGCCTTGGGGCTTGAGCAACCTCATGACCTCGAAGGCTTTGGGGGCTATAGGCGAGCTCGGTGGCCCGCGCTGCTGCAAGCGCGATTCGTGGCTC
>JAFXIM010000298.1 GCA_017533165.1 Eggerthellaceae bacterium | reverse complement strand
TGGGTGGAGCGGGTGCCGGATGGGAGTTTTTGCGCGCACGGGAGATGGGCTCGTTCAAGCTGGTTTCCATCGACCCGCGCCACTCCGAGGTGCTCGCTGGCGCAGGTGGTGAATGGATCCCCATCCGCCCGGGGACCGACGCTGCCTTCGTGGCCGGTGTCGCCTACGTACTCATCACGGAAAACCTCGTCGATCAGGAATTCCTCGACCGCTACTGCATCGGTTATGACGCTTCAACGCTTCCCGCAAGCGCACCCAAAAACGCCAGCTACAAGGACTACATCCTGGGTATGGGGCCCGACGGCATCGCCAAGACTCCCGCGTGGGCGAGCGTCATCACAGGTGCGCCCCGCGCCCGTATAGCTTCCTTCGCAAGGGAAATTGCAGCGGCGAAGCGCCTCTTCGTTGCTCAAGGATGGGGGCCGCAGCGCCACGAGATGGGAGAGCTCTCGGCGCGGGCCATCCTGATGCTGCCCCTGCTGACGGGAAACCTCGGTCTTCCCGGAACAAACTCCGGAGCACGCGAGCGCTTCCTTCCCTTCGTGGTCCCCGAGCCCTTCGTCGGGGAAAACCTTGTAAAGGCAAAGATCCCCGCCTTCATGTGGCTTGAAGCGGTCAAGCGCGGCACAGAGCTCACCAACCGGAATGCGGGCGTAACCGGCGCGGAAAGTCTGAAAGCGCCCGTAAAGCTCATCATTAACCACGCGGGCAACTGCCTCACCAACCAGCATGCCGACATCAACGCCACGCACGACGTGCTTGCAGACGAGTCCCTGTGCGAGTTCATTGTGGTGTGCGATATCCACCTGACGGATTCGGCGCGATACGCCGACATTCTCCTACCTGATGTCGCCCGCGCAGAGCAGGCAAACCTGGTTTCCTCGGGCAGCGCCGACATAACGCGAGCGCTTGTCCTGGGAGAGAATTGGGATGCCTGGCGCGCCGACCGCATGCCCGCCCACGAAATTGCCGCGCACCTTGCAGATCGCCTAGACGTTCGCGAGTCGTATGAGGCCATTGCCGTTGCCGACCTCAAAAACCCGCCTGCAAACGAAGCTTCTGCCGAACACCCAACGGATCGCGCACGGCTCGACAGGGCCCATGCCGACCAGGCAAGCCTTAAGCTATCGCACGACCAACGCGTTGCCGTGGCCGTTGGCGACGAGGCCCCGATACCCCCAACTGATCTTCCCACGTGGGATCACCTTGAGAAAGAGCGCGTATGGAGACGCTCGTACGAAGGCGCAACCATTGCCTATGCCAGCTTCCGCGCAGATCCCGACAACAACCCCCTGCCCACGCCTTCAGGCAAGATAGAAATCTACTCCGAGCGTCTGGCCAAGCTTGCCGAAACGCTTGAATACGATGCCGACCAGGTGGTCCATCCGCTACCCGTGTACGCCCCCGGATCCGAGGGCTTCGAATCCGCGCTGCGAGACAAATTCCCCTTCCAGGTGACGGGCTACCACTGCAGGCAGCGCACGCATTCCACCTTCGGAAGCGTAAAGACCCTCGATGACGTGTCTCCCCAAACGGTACTCATCAACACGGACGACGCCAAAAAACTTGGCGTCCAGTCGGGCGAAAGGCTCCTCATAGAAAACGAGCGCGGCTCCCTGGTGATCACCGCCCGCGTGACCCCGCGCATCATGCCCGGCGTACTCGGAATTCCCCAAGGCGCCTGGCACGAAGCCGACATGCAGGGCAACCGCGTTGATTTCGGGGGGTGCATCAACACTCTGACAAGCGCCCGCCCCACTCCCCTCGCGCGAGGAAACGCACAGCATTCAATCCTTGCCAAAGCTCGCAAGATATCGCGTGAGGAAGAGGAGCAGCTGCGCGGATCGTTTAGGCTTCCCGCAGTCGAGCGTCTTCCCAGAACAGATGAAGAGGCTGGCGAAGGTGAGCGCATCCAGACCGCACCAAACGCTTTGCGAACGGGCACGAAGGCTTCAAAGCGCGCAAAGGGCACTGGCCAGGCAGGCAAAAGTCGCCTTCCCCAATACGGCTTCCAGTTCATTCAGAGCCGCTGCAACGGATGCAAGACCTGCGAGATCGCCTGCAAGGACTACCACGGGCTTGAACAGGAAATCGCCCTGCGCACCATCTACGAGTACGCAGGCGGATCGTGGAAGCAGGACGAAGACGGCGCATGGGAGCAAGACGTGTTCTGCTACCACCTCTCAATGTCGTGCAACCATTGCAGCAACCCCGTTTGCGTTCGCTTCTGCCCTGTCGAAGCTATCAAGAAGCAGCCGGGCGGATTCGTTGTCATCGATCACGACAACTGCGGCGGATGCCAGTCATGCATGATCGCCTGTCCGTACCATGCACCTCGCTTCGATGAGATGCGCGGCGTTCCCGTAAAATGCGACGGCTGCCATGATCGAGTTTTGGCCGGTAAGCAGCCTGTCTGCGTTGAGGCATGCCCGCAGCGAGCCCTGCAATTCGGGGTGTACGCGGATATGGCCCGCGGCGCCGATCACATGTCCAACATGGACCCCCTGCCCGATTCGAACCTCACGCAGCCGAACTTCGCCATCAATCCAAGCGCCGTGGCGTTGGCTGCCCAAGGGCGCGAGGGCTTTGTGGTAAACATTCGAGAAGCCTAAGCGCGTTGCAAGCTGGCACCTCGGAAACGTTAGAACCGTCCACCACGAAGGGCACGTTTGCAGCGTGCTAGAATGTCGGAAGCCTAGGGCCCGAAACGCGGAGTGCAGCATGAAGACCATCGAGGTTGTCGCAGCAATCATTCAGAAGGACGGAAAGATCCTCGCCACGCAGCGAGGTTATGGCGACATGGCCGGAGGATGGGAGTTTCCCGGCGGCAAGGTTGAGCCGGACGAAGCGCTCGAAGACGCGCTCGTGAGGGAAATTCGCGAAGAACTCGATGCGCTCATCGAAGTCGAACGCCACGTCGCGACCATCAACTACAGCTACGAAACGCTTCACCTCACCATGCACTGCTATCTAGCAAGCTTGGCGGAAGGTGAGGCCATCACGCTCATCGAGCACAGCTCGGCGCGTTGGGTTGACGCCATGACGGCCGATTCCGTCGATTGGCTCCCCGCAGACGTCCTCGTCGTCAACGAGTTGAAGCAGCAAGGGGTTTTGTAAGCGAGGTCAACACGCAGATCGAGCCCCGAGGGCGCCGTTCACCTTTGCAAACGAAGGCACCTTCTTCT
>JAFXIM010000297.1 GCA_017533165.1 Eggerthellaceae bacterium | reverse complement strand
GAAGATCTACGCCGACGACGGCAAGGGGAACCCGGTTCAGGTCACCGACCTCGACACGCTCGATGCCGATCACTACAAGGTGCGCTGGTACGTGTTCAAGAACCAGTCGAGTGCCTGGCACATCGACGGCAAGCTGGTGAAGAAGGAGGGGGCCATCCAGGTGAGGAAATCCTTCGCGGGCAACGCCAACGGCATCGCCCTCGCGAAGCAGGGCTTCGAGATCACCGCCACCAACGGCAAGGCGGCGCATTCCCTCACGCTGTCCGAGGGCAGCTTCGAAAGCTACGATCCGGCCTCGGACACCTACACCTGGCTGGTGCCAGGCGTCGAGCATGGCGAGCAGTGGACCATCTCCGAGCCCTACGCGCGGGTTAGTGCAGACGGCGAATCCTCCTACTTTTCCTACGCCGACTACCGCATCGTCGACGCGGTCAACGGAACCACTACGAGCGGCAACAGCTCCCAGCTCGAGGAGGGAGCCGCGTCCCTAAGCGCCGTTGTCTCCGGCCAGGCCTACGCGCTTGACGAGGACATGGATGAGATCCTCCAGGTCAACTTCACCAACGTCTACCACGCAGACAACTCCATCATCATCAAGAAGGAGGACTCCCGCACGGGCAACCCCCTTCCGGGAGCCGTATTCCAGCTGTGGCAGGGAGACTCCCCGATGACCTTTACCTACGACGGCGACACCGGGCAGTACTCGTACGCGCCGGATGGCGGCGAGGGCGCGGTATCGGACCTGTCCGGCTCCGAGACCGGATACTACGAGATCATGGTGGGAGGGTTCAGCTACGACAACGGTAACATCGTGGTGAAGGAGACCCAGGCGCCCGCGGGTTACACGCCCGTCGAGAACATAGAGATCGGTTACCTCGACAGCGAGGGCGATTCGATCGGCATCGTAGCCGGAGGACATGCGGCCGAGTACCACTCCGGCCTGCTGGTCATCCCCAACGGGACGAACAGCATGAGCGTGACCGCCGAGAAGAAATGGGAGTGCCCCGAGAGCGAGTGGGAGGACGTCACCGTCCAGCTGCTCGCCAACGGTCGCCTGGCGTCGAGCCTGATTCCCGGTGTCCCCGCAACCGCCCTCCTCAGCAGCCAGAGCGGGTACGTCCACACGTGGGAGAACCTGCCCACGCACGCCAACGGTGCCGAGATCGCATGGTCGATTCGCGAGGTTGCGATCGGTGACGAGCCGTGCCGAGCCGACTACTCCTTCGCCAACTGGATCGTCGGCTACGAGCCGGGGGTCTATACCGAGAACGCCGAGGGGGAGGTGACGAACGTCAAGTTCGTCGTCACAAACGACACGAAGCGCACGATGCTCCGCCTGACCAAAACCGACATGTCGGGAAGCACCGTGCTCCCCGACGCCACCTTCAAGATAGAGCACCTCGTGGAATCGGGCGACGGCTACGTGGCTGACCCCAGCTTCGTCACCCGAACCCAAACGACCTCCGCAAGCGGAGTCATCGTGATCGACAACCTCCCATATGGATACTACCGCCTTACCGAGG
>JAFXIM010000296.1 GCA_017533165.1 Eggerthellaceae bacterium | reverse complement strand
GCGAATGCCTGCGGAAGGGTGAACACGCCGTAGAACATAACGGCGATGATCAGCATCTTCTTACGGCCGATCTTGTCGGACATGATACCGCCGACAGCGCCGCCGATAACCATGCCGAGGAGACCCCAAGTGGTCAGGGAGCCCATAAGGGCGGTTGCGCCAACAGTCTCGGGCCAGAAGGTGGAGGCCACGTACATGTTGGTGGAGTTGACGATCATGAAGTCATAGCCGTCAAAGATCTGTGCGAAGAGCAGCAGGAAGAAGACAATCCAGGTGTGCTTCGTCAGACCGAACGAGTCGATAACCTCAGATACGGTAAACTCTTTGTTATTCATGAATCCCTCCTATTCGAATAACTGCTGAGTTTTTGAGAATACATTTTGGTGGTTCGTTGCGGGCTTGAGAGATAAAGCCCAGTAACACTCTGCACAGCCGATTTTCCAGATATGCCGGTGACCATTTGGGAACTCACGGAAGCTTCGGGATCAGCCACACCCCCCTAAGAGTGGACTGTGCGTCCATGGTTACGATAGCAGTTCCCCAACAACTATCGATACCCCAGCAGATCGTGCAAATCCAGACTTAACGCCTATGCATAACCTCCTTTCACGATTCTCTCGTCGGATCGTGTTATTTTTCCTACAGCTCCTGAAAAAGGGCATAGCTGTAGAAAAAATACCTAACCAAGATACGGTATGAAGGTCCTAGAGTCAATGATTTTCCGCGCTCTTTTGTGTTTTTTAGCATCGATCCCAAAGACTGATTTCTACGAACGGCAAAGACATATCCGCAGGTCAGAATAATGTTGCGATATACTACCCTAAATTCAACCCAGTTGTCCCATAAGGTTTCGGCATGAGTCACAAGCACAGAGTCGTAAGCATCGTCGCCAAAGAAGAAGAAGCGGGAAAAACCGTTGCCCAGCTGCTCAAAAGGCGCCTCGGCATCAGCGAGTCCATCCTGAGGCGCATACGCGTGGCCAACGCAGGCACCATGCTCGATGGCAGCTTCTGCAGAACCGATGCCGTCGTGCGGGCCGGTCAGGTGGTATCCATCAACCTCACCCAATGCTGCCCTCAAACAAGCATCGAGCCCCAAGCCGGCCCTATAGACATCATGTACGAAGACGAAGACCTGCTTATCATAGATAAACCCGTCGGCATCGTTGTGCACCCCAGCCGCGGCCACAGGGGCAATACTCTCTGTAACTACGTCAGTCACTACCTAGGAGAAAAGGGAGAGCACCCCGTACCTCACCCCGTTAACCGACTCGACCGCGAAACGAGCGGGCTGGTCGTCTTCGCCAAGCACGCCCATGCGCAAAACCGTCTGGCTGATGATCTGCATACCGACTGCTTCGAGCGGCGCTATCTCGCGATCTGCGAAGGAACCGCACCTGCATCGGGCTCCATTGATGCGCCTATAGCGAGAATCACCGATGTCTACGGATCCTTTGGCGTACGGGAAGACGGAAAGCGAGCCCTCACGCATTTCAGGACGTTTGCGCACTTCGTTACAGCAGAAGACAAGAGCCTCTCGCTCGTGCAGCTCAACTTGGAAACGGGAAGGACGCATCAGATCCGCGTGCACATGAGCCACATCGGGCATCCCCTTCTGGGGGATACGGCGTATGGGCAAGCCTCGCCGCTTATCGCCAGACCGGCCCTGCACTCTTGGCAGTTGAGCCTCATTCACCCCGTCACGCAACAGCGCGTAAGGCTTGAGTCCCCCCTACCGCAGGACATGGCGCGGCTCATAGAGCCACACGCTAAGCTCGGTTCAGCAGGTCTCGAATAACATAAGCCGCAATCATCTGACCCATGATGGGCGGCATGTACGACATGGTCCCCAGACATGCACGTCGATCTTCCGATGCGGCCTTACCCTCCTGCACCGGCTTTGCCGGCTGCTCGTACGAGTAAAGAACCCGAAGCGATTTGACGCCGCGAGCACGCGCTTGCTTTCGCATGGCGCGACAGAGCGGGCAGTGCTGCGTCTCGAACAGATCCGCGAAAGCCAGCTTAGTCGGATCGAGCTTGTTTGCCGCACCCATGCTTGAAATCAAGGGAACGCCCCTCTCCTCAGCATACTGGGCAAGGGCAAGCTTCGTAGAAACCGTGTCAACGGCATCGACGATGTAGTCGATGTCGTCGGGAAGGGAGCTCATCACCTCGTCGAAGTTCTCGGGAAGCACGAAGACATCGCGCCCTTCAACCTTGACTTCAGGGTAGATGTCGTGCGCCATAGCGCACATAAGCTCGACCTTGCGACGCCCAACGGTGCTCTGAAATGCGTGAGCTTGGCGATTCACATTGCTCAGCTGAACCTCATCGCCGTCAACGAAAACAAGATGGCCCACACCACCGCGCACCAAGGCTTCCGCGCAACTTGCACCAACGCCGCCTACGCCGAATACGACAACGCAAGCTCTATCAAGTCTGGCAATTCCCTCTTCGCCTATCACGCGTCTCAAGCGGCTTTTTGCGTCTTCCACATGAACCCCCTATTCGTACGCATCCATGATAACGCCTCAAGCTCAAACTCCCACCTTACCCAACGCCACCCTTCGAAAAATAGAAAAAGGGGTCGTCGCATGAGCGACAACCCCTTGAACAAGCATCTTGTAACAAAAGTTACTTGATGGAGATAGCGGCACCTGCCTCCTCGAGCTTAGCCTTGGTCTCCTCAGCCTTGTCCTTGTTGACACCCTCGAGAACCGGAGCCGGAGCGCCCTCGACGAGAGCCTTAGCCTCCTTGAGGCCCAGACCGGTGATCTCACGGACGACCTTGATGACGCCGATCTTCTGATCGCCGAAGCCCTCGAGGATAACGTCGAACTCGGTCTTCTCCTCAGCAGCAGCCTCAGCCGGAGCAGCAGCAACAGCGACAGCAGCCGGAGCAGCAGCGGAAACGCCAAAGGTCTCCTCGATGTCCTTGACGAGCTCGGAAGCCTCGAGAAGGGTCATCTCCTTCAGAGCCTCAATGATCTCTGCGCGAGTAATAGCCATGATAGTTTTCCTTTCAAAGTGATCGGATCTTTGTCCGATCGATCCATTCAGTTTCAAGTTACGCGGCGCATCTTACGCCGCTTTGCTGCTTAAGCAGCTTCCTTCTGATCGGCAACAGCCTGGACGGCGCGAGCCAGACCAGACGGCAGACCGTTGACGCAAACGGCGAGGCCGCGCGCGACGCCAGAGATAGCACCGGCGATCTGAGCGAGAAGCACCTCGCGAGACGGCAGAGCAGCGATTGCCTCCACCTCTGCAGCGGTGACAGCCTTGCCCTCCATGAGGCCGCCCTTGATCTCGAGCTTCTTGCTGGTCTTAGCGAACTCCTTCACAGCCTTTGCGGACGCAGCAACGTCAGCGCCGGAGAAGACAAATGCGCTCGGACCCTCAAGGATATCGTCGAGGGTGGGCAGCTCAGCCTCGGAGAGAGCCAGACGAACGAGCGTGTTCTTGTAGACCTTGACAGAAGCGTCAGCCTCACGGATGGCCTTACGAAGAGCCTCCATCTCCTTAACGGAGAGACCGCGATAGTCTACAACCCAAACAGCGCTCACGCCTTCAAGATCAGCCTTGATCTTGGCGAGCATCTCAGTGTTCTGAGCATTCGGCATATGGTACGTACACCTCCTTTTTCCCAAACTCACGTTCCGCCCTTTTCAGGTGGGATCGAAGCCCGAGAAAAGGAACGACCCCTGCAATCTCAAGACGGCAGGGGTCGATAAGCTCTATGTATTACGACCACCTCGGCGGGCCACTTTCGTGATTAAACCCTTTTGGGTACCTGCTGTCTTAAGCAGCGGAACTATTCTGTTACGCACTGTGAAAAACACAGCCTTTATATCTTAGCGAATCGTAATACCTTGTCAATATGTTTTTTATGCAGTCAGCGTATTTTCCGCATTAGCTTCAGGACTTTCACCTGCGCCTTCATCCGAAGGGACAGTCTGCGCCTCAGCCTCGACGGACTCCGCCATGGCAGTGGTTCCAATCTCGAGAACCGTGTTGAGAGAGCCGGACTCCAGATAGCTGAAAGTGATCGGATCGCCCTCGCGATAGCCGACGATCTCGATGAGGCCGGGCAGCGAGCAATCGAAGATGCCCTCAACGCCGTTCAGCGTAACGTAGAAATGCGAATTACCCTCGATAACGGCCTGCGCCATCGTACGAATGGTTCCGCTGGCAGACTTCGCGCTGCTCGTATCCGCAGCACCGGAGCTGATGCCATTGGTTGCCAGCAGAGCTTCGTAATTCTTCTGGCACTCCGCAACCGTGGCACCCGTCGCTACGTTCTGATAGCGCTGAATGTCAATCATGGCGAACTGCTTGGCAACACCGGAGGCGTCCTTCAGAGCCATGAAGTAGGTGGGCTGGCCGTTGACGTTGATCAGCAGCGGGAAAGTGGACTGGTATCCAAGGTCTTGGACCTGACCCT
>JAFXIM010000295.1 GCA_017533165.1 Eggerthellaceae bacterium | reverse complement strand
AGGGCGGCCGCCTCACCACGAGATCCGTATCCGGCATCGTGAAGCAGGCGCTGCGCAACATAGGCCTCGACTCCGAGCGCTACACGGCGCATTCCTTAAGGCATACGAGCGTGACCTACGCGCTCATGGCGGGCGCCACCGTCGAGGAGGCGCAGAAGATGGCGCGCCACGCCGACATCTCCACGACCATGCTTTATGCCCATCATGTAGATCGCGTCCGCAACAACGCTGAGGCGCGGGTGTCGAGCTTTCTCGACGAGGCGCTTGAAGATTGACCTTAACGATAGCGGATTAACGAGTGACCTTCGCAGCCCCTGCGGTGAGTGCCGACGAGGGCGTTGAAGGCAATCGCGGAAAGAGCGGCAGCTGCCAAGCGTGGATGAATGAGAAAACATAGCATCTGACCTGCGGATATGTCGTTTAAGGCCGTTCTCGCGGCTTCTGAGACCCTATGTTGCTCTCTCGGGTTTCCTAAGTCGGAAAAACGAACACGCATGCGGCCGTAGATAGAAAACGCTCAGGCAATTCTGCCCATCGTCTTCGCGACTGTCGTAAGGCGGCGGAGCGAAGGGTGGACGTTGCGCTTGCTTCCCCCGCCACCCTTCTGGAAGAGCTAGCTTACGAGAATGATTAATGGTTAATCGGTGTTCTGTATTATGAACAATTAATGTGAAAATTACTAAAACCAAACAAGTATGGGCGCGCTGCGGCTAGAATGGGCGCATGGAGAGATTCGACGACATAGTCATAGAGAGATTCGGTGTCGGGACGCCGGTCCTTACGGAGGACCTCATCGCCCTTTTCCCCGACGTCACCGAGGCCACGGTGTTCAACGCCATAAAGCGGTCCCTTTCCGACGGCGCCCTAGAGCGGTATCAGCGTGGCGTGTACTTCGTTCCGAGGGAAAACGCCCTAGGCCGCGTGCCCCTTTCTGCCGTCAAGGTTGTCGAGCGTAGGTGGCTGCAGGATGGTGACGGCGTGTGCGGGTACTACTACGGATCCATGCTTGAGAACAAGGTGGGTCTCACCACTCAGGTCCCCGCCGTGCTCGAGATAACGACCAACAAGGAGAAGAAGAGGGTTCGCGAGGTCAGCCCCTTCGGCGGATGGAGGAAGATCGAGCTGAGGGCCCCCAGGACAAAGATCACGGACGAGAACGTCGACGCGCTGAGGCTGCTGGACATCCTCACGAGAGTGTCTCCGGCTAAGCTGGAACGCTACGAGCTGGAGAAGCTGGGGCAGCTGGCAAGGAAAGTCGGGCGAGGCAAGGCGGTCGAGTACGCCCGCTTCTACCCTGGCAAGACGTCCAAGAACCTGATGGAATGCGAGGTGCTCGGTATATTTGCATGAAGATAGCGAGCTGATGGAAGGCCTCGTTGCGCAAACCGCTGTGGCCCTCGACAAGGATGAGCAGTACGTGGTCAAGGACTACTTCGCCGTCATGATGCTCAGAGAGATCACGTCGCGCAACCCTGATGTCGTCTTCAAGGGGGGCACCTGCCTGTCGAAATGCCACAACGCTATAGCCCGCTTCTCAGAGGACGTTGACCTAGGGATCCCTTTCGAGCATGCCACCGAGGGCATGAGGAAGAGAATGAAGTCGTCGGTCGTCGAAAGCGCCGAGGCTTTGGGGCTTCTCATCCCCAACCTCGACTGCACGAGAAGCAGGCGCGAGTACAACCGATACGAAATATCCCTACCCCAAGGCGCCTTTGCGGAGGATGTGCTCCTCGTGGAGACGGCCGTGATGACGCCCGCATCGCCCTGCGAGATGAAGGAGCTGCAGAGCTTCATCGGTCAGCTCCTGTGCTCCAAGGGGCTTGGGGCCATGGCCGAAGAGCTTCACCTCGACGCGTTCGAGGTAAGGGCCAATTCGATGGAGCGCACGTTCGCGGACAAGGTGTTCGCGATATGCGACTACTACCTGTCTGGGGAAATCCCGGATAGGCAGTCGCGTCATATATACGATCTCTACAAGCTGCTTTCCCTGGTGGAGCTGGACCAGGAGATGGCCGAGCTTATCGCGAAGGTCAGGGACCAGCGCAAGGGCAAGAACAGGTGCCCTTCCGCAGAGGACGGCGTCAGCATCTCGAGAACGCTCAGAGAGATAGCGAGCACTCATCCCTACAAGGCCGATTACGAGAAGCTCACGACGCGGCTTCTTTACGAGAAAGTCTCCTACGAGGAGGCGCTGGGGGCGATTCCGGTCATAGCGGACTTCCTCGAAAGCGCCTGAGCTCTATGACTTCGTATAGCTCCGAATCGCCTCTCTGCACACGACAGCAGGGCGCAAACGCGCCTCCTGGCGCTGGAGAGGATTCGCCTCCTGGTGGGTTCCGATATGCCGAAGCTGTCCCTGACCTGCGCGTTCGACGAGCCGGACGCCCATGCCGACAAGACGGCGAGCACGAATTTCTCGGAGTAGGCCCTGTACGGCACAACGCCGTCGGGCAGGACGGCGTGCGTGACGCCGCAGCTTGCGCACCTGACCCTCCTGACCTCCACCAGAACCGAGGAGCCGACCAGAACCAGGTGACGGGTGTAACGGCCGTGCCCGGTGTAGTTGCCCGCGCAGCGGCAATTCGGGCAGGGCTCGTCCATCATTCGCGCCAAGCGCCTCGGATGGCGGTACAATGCCAACAGTAGTTCCCGTTGGCGAAAGTTGCTCTATGTCACCGATCGACCGTGCGCTCAACCGTATTCTGAAGGCCCATGAGCAGTGGTATGACGTGCAGCGCAACTACGAGTTCGCTGGCAGGGTTTTCCCGGGATACGCGGAGTTTCACGCCCGCAGCGAGCAGTACGTGCTGGTAAAGAGGGCGAAGCTGTGGGGGGCAAACACCCACGAGTACGCCTTCTTCCTCGTCTTCGACCACCTTGATGCGCAGGCTTACGACGACCTTCTCGCCTTCGCCAAGGAAAAGGGCATGGAAAAGGTTCAGCCCGAGCCCGATCACATGAGCTCGTATCTCACCCTGGTCGTTCTCGCCCGCAGCGTGGCCGACGACATCCCCTCGCTCGTCCGTGCCACCCGTTTTCGCAAAAACCTTAAGCTCGGCCTTCGGGGGTGGGTCGACCTGCGCGTAGGCGTCGTCGACTTCGGCAAGCGCCGTGTCTGCGTCAACGCCATGGGCCGGGACATGCGTGATACACTCGAGGGCAACGCGTTCGCGGAGTTTGACCGCGCTTTGGAAAGCAAGGGGGTATCGGCATGAACGCCATGCTCGTTCTCGTAGTTGCCATCGTCGTCCTCATCGCAGGCTACGTCTTCTACGGCGGTTGGCTTGCGAGGCAGTGGGGCATCGACCCGAAGCGCGACACCCCGGCCCACGAGCTCGAGGACGGCGTCGACTACGTTCCCGCGCCGCCGTACGTGGTCCTCGGGCATCATTTCTCATCCATCGCCGGAGCCGGGCCCATCAACGGCCCCATCCAGGCGGCGGTGTTCGGCTGGGTGCCGGTTGTCCTCTGGGTTCTCATAGGAGGCATCTTCTTCGGCGCGGTGCACGACTTCGGGGCGCTATTCGCCTCCATTCGCCACAAGGGGCAGACCGTCGCAACCGTCATCGCCCAGAACATCGACGATACGGCGAAGAGGCTGTTCTGCGTTTTCGCCTACCTGACCCTGATACTTGTGGTGGCGGCCTTCGCCTCCATCGTCGCCGGGACCTTCGCGGTAAGCCCCGTCCCCGCCGGCGCTGATGTCGCCAAGGCCGCCAGCCTCGAGGCGAGCAACTTGGCTAACATGCGGACGGCGACCATTTCGGTTCTGTTCATCGCAGCTGCGGTCATATGGGGTTTCGTCACGCGCGGACGCAAGATCCCCGCCCTCGTCAACGTCGGGGCCGCCGTCATCGTCATCGTCGCCGTGGTGGCGATCGGCTATTCTGCGCCCGTGCTCGCCCTCGGTGGCACCAGCTGGATGATCATCGTCGGCGTATACATCCTCGTCGCGTCGGTGACGCCCGTCTGGATACTCCTGCAGCCGCGCGACTACCTGTCGAGCTACCTTCTTTACGGAATGATCGCGCTGGCGTTCGTCGGGGTTATCGGGTCGGGCTTGACCGGCGTTTCGACCGATCTCCAGATTCCCGCCTTCGCCGGCTTCGAGGTTGGCGCCGGCGAAAGCAAGGTCGCCGCAAGCGGCTTTCTGTTCCCCGCCCTCTTCATCACCATAGCCTGCGGAGCCATCTCGGGCTTTCACAGCCTGGTGGCGTCGGGGACGACTTCCAAGCAGCTCGACCGTGAGGCCGAAGCCCGGCCCATCGCCTACGGGGGCATGCTGCTGGAGTGCCTTGTCGCCGTGATCGCCCTTTGCGCGGTGGCCTTCGTCTACGCCGACTACATGAACGGCACCTACGCGTCGCCTACGCAGGTCTTCGCGGCGGGCCTTTCGCAGATGCTCGCCCTGATCCCCGGACTTTCCGGCATCGAGGAGGTCGCCTATTCGCTGCTCGTCCTTGCCGTGTCCGTGTTCTGCCTGACCTCCCTCGACACGGCGACCCGCCTCGGCCGCTATATGTTCCAAGAGCTCGTCACGCCCACCGGCGTGGAGGCATCCGAGCTCGACGGCTGGCGCAAGGCGCTTGCCAACCCGTGGGTCGCCACCCTCATCACCGTCTCTCTCGGCGTGAGCCTCGGCATGACGGGCTACCAGCTGGTGTGGCCCCTCTTCGGAGCCGCCAACCAGCTGCTTGCCGCGCTCGGCCTGCTCGCCGTGTGCGCTTGGCTGGGCAACGCGGGCAGGAACAACGCCATGCTGTACTTCCCGATGGCCTTCATGCTGGTGGTCACGCTCGCGTCGCTCGTCCTCACCGTGAAGGGGAAAGCCGCCGCCCTGCTGGCCGGCGCCGCCACGGCGGCAAACATCCTGCAGCTAGCGATCGCCCTGTTGCTTATGGCCCTGGCCGTGGCTCTTGCCGTCAAAGGCGTGCGAGTCGTCTTCGGCGGCGAAGGGAGACGGGAAAGGCGTCGCCTTTAGGCTTCGCGCACCGTCCGAAGGCCCCGCCTCTGACGGACGCAAGGCATGGTAGTATCAACGGCGATCCGATTTGCTTCGAAGGGAGAGGGAATGGTTTTCGGCGGTTCTTCCCGCGGCGTGCGCCGCGCTGAGTTTCCCCTCACCTATGAGGGCGTCGACCAGATGTCCGATCTTGTGCAGGAGGCGCTCGCGGCAAGCGGGCTCGCCCAGCGCGACATCCTGCGCACGCGGCTTTCGCTTGAGGAGGTACTGCTCGCGTGGATCGACGCCGGCGCGCTTGACGGCCCCTGCGAGCTGGAGGTGCTCCGCCGGTTCGGGCGAGTGAGCGTAACGCTCTCCTGTGCGGGGGCGCCCTTCGACCCGCTCTCGCAAAGACCGGACGACGAGTTCGGCAACGGGCAGCTCGGCCGCTCGATCATGGAAAACCTCGGCCTCGGCCTTTCCTGGCAGCACCGCGACGGCGTCAACGTGGCATCGTGCTCGCTCAAGCGGAAGCGCCAGATGGGCCAGCTCGCCTCAATGGGGCTTGCCATCGTCCTCGCGCTCGCCTGCGCGGCGATCTTCTCCGTTCTTCCTAAGGGATGGAGCGAATTCGCGTTGAACACCTTCCTGAACCCGCTGCTCAACGCCTTCTTAGGCTGCTTCACCTGCATCGTCGGCCCGCTGATGTTTCTCTCGATGGTATGGGGCATCGCCAACATCGGCGATTCGCAGCGCCTCGGCACCATCGGGTCGAGCCTCCTTTCGCGGTTCATGCTGGTCACGACCGCCTACACGGTGGCGGTCACCGCCGTTTCCATCGTGTTCTTCCAGCCTTCGTTCGGCGACTCCCAGGGAGGGCAGGACGTGCTGGCCTCCGTCGTAGCCATGGTGCTCGACATCATCCCCCACAACGTCGCCGCCCCCTTCCTCGAGGGCAACACGCTGCAGATACTCTTCATGGGCGTGGTTGTCGGCATCGCCGTGGTCATGATGCGCGACCGCGTGAGCGCCTTGATGGACGTGGTCGACCAGGCGAACGCCATCGTGCAGATGATCCTCGGCGCGGTAAGCAGCATCCTGCCCGTCTTCGTGTTCACTTCGATCCTCTGCCTGATCCTGGACGGCGCGTTCGCCCAAAGCGCCGCCGGCATGCTCTCGGCCATCATCGTGGGGTCGCTGGTCGTTTTCGTGGAGGTGGGCATCGAGCTGCTTTCGATGCTCCGACTCGGGGCAAGTCCTGTGAAGGCCGCTAAAAAGCTGCTGCAGCCTTTCCTGGTGGGCCTTTCGACGGCGTCTTCCGCAGCCGCCCTCCCGATGACGGTTGACGCCTGCAAGCAGAAGCTCGGCATCGACGGGAAGCTGGTCGACTTCGCGGTGCCCGTTGGCACGGTGGTGTTCATGCCGCACGCAGCCTCGTCGTTCATCGTCGTGTCGATCTTCGCGGCGCAGCTGTACGGTGTCGAGCTGAGCGTGGGCGCCGTCATACTGTGCGTGATCAACGCCGTGGTGCTCTCGGTGGCCGCGCCTCCCATCCCCGGCGGAGCGCTGAGCTGCTACACGCTCATGTTCATGCAGCTCGGGATTCCCGTCGAAGCGCTCGCGCTGGCCGTGGCCATCGGCACGGTGCATGATTTCGTGGGTACGGGTGGCTGTCAGACAGACCTGGCCATCCAGCTCACTCATGGTGCAAAGCGCTTAGACATGCTTGACGAGAAGACACTGAAGGCCTAGATGAGGCGAAGAGCAGAAGCAAGAGCGTAAAAGCGCAATAGACTCGGCCGCAGCCGATGGCTTTTGGCCGACGGCCGACGGCTTGGCGCGCGCGACCGCGGCTTTACTTGGCCGAAGGCTTGGCGCGCATACCCGTTTGAGGGCCGTGCGTCGGCTGCCGCTGTAGTACCATGAGGGTGCTTCGTTCAAATTCACCCGCAGGCAAGGAGTCCGTCATGAACATCGAGAAGATCGCAACCGGCAGCCAGCTGACCGTCGTTTTGGCGGGGCGTCTGGATACGGCGACTTCCCCTGCACTCGAGGCCGAGCTGAACGCGAGCCTTGAAGGCGTCGAGAGTCTCGTGCTCGACCTTTCCGCCCTCGACTACCTGTCGAGCGCCGGCTTGCGCGTGCTGCTCGCGGCGCAGAAGACCATGAACCGCCAGGGGGCCATGAAGGTGGTCAACGTGAACGAGGTCGTCATGGAGATCTTCGAGGTCACGGGCTTTTGCGACGTCCTGACCATCGAGTAGGGCGGGGCCGACCGCATGGCGAAGGGCAAGCCAAGGATATCCCAGGCTTTTCAGCGCTGGCTTCTGGTGCTGGTGGCCCTTGCGTTTCTTGCCACCACGGCGTGCCTGTGGGTCATCCAGGGCGCCCTTGCCGAGCGCAACGCCGTCAACCTGCTTGAGATAAACCTCGCCGACGTGCGCCAGGACATCAACGACGCCTCCGACGAGAACCTCCTCGAACTGGCGGCTCTGGTGGCGGCCGACCTCGATGCCGCTGAGGCCATCGACAGTGCGCTGCTTTCCGAGCTCGCGCGACGCTACGACGTCTCCGAGATCAACTGCATCGGCGAAGACGGCGCCATTTTCGCCACCACCTACCCGGACTTCCTCGGCTACGACATGGCCTCGGGCGCCCAGTCGGCGGAGTTCATGGTCCTGCTCGAGGGGCGGGATCGCTTCGTGCAAAGCTACCAGCCGGTTTCCTACGATGCGTCCATCTCGCGCAAGTACGGCGGAGCTGCCCTCGAGCGCGGGGGCTTCGTACAGGTGGGCTACGATGCAGATCGCTTCCAGCGCGACATCGACGAGTTCGTGGTGGGCGTTACCAGGAACCGTCACGTCGGCGAGGACGGCAGCGTGGTCATAGCCGACGAATCCGGATGCATCGTGAGCGACATGCACGGAAGCGAGGGAGAGAACCTCTCGGCCATCGGCCTCGCCATAGACCCGGCCGCTACGCCCGCTGGCGAGCTCTTCCTAGCCGAGGCGTACGGCCGGCCCTGCCACTGCATGTACCAGCAGACGGAGGGCTACCTTATCGTGGCCGCCATCCCGCGAAGCGAGGCAACGCTTTCCCGCAACGTGTCCGTCGGCATAACCACCGCCATGCAGATCCTCGTTTTCGCCGCGCTGTTCGCCATGGTGTACGTGCTGGTCAAACGCCAGGTGGTGAGCAACATCTACCAGATCAACGACTCGCTCTCCGCCATTTCGGACGGGCAGCTCGACACGGTGGTCGACGTGCGCACGCACGCCGAGTTCGACGAGCTCTCCGATGACATCAACGCCACGGTCGACACGCTCAAGCGCTACATTGCCGACGCCGCCGCGCGGGTCGACGCGGAGCTCGCGCTGGCGAAAGCCATCCAGCACTCGGCCCTGCCCTCGACCTTCCCGCCGTACCCCAACCGGGACGAGTTCGAGATCTGGGCGGGAATGCGCACGGCCAAGGAGGTCGGCGGCGACTTCTACGATTTCTACTTTATCGACGACGACACGCTGGCGCTCGTGGTCGCCGACGTGTCGGGCAAGGGCATCCCGGCTGCCATGTTCATGATGCAGGCGAAGACCATGCTGAAGAGCTGCGCGGAGTCGGTCGGAGACGCAGCCGAGGCTCTTCGCCGCGCCAACGAGAGGCTTTGCGAGGGCAACGAGGCGGGCATGTTCGTCACGGTGTGGCTGGGTCTGCTCGACGTGCGCACGGGACGGCTCGAGTACGCCAATGCGGGGCACAACCCGCCTGCCCTCATGCGCGCGGACGGGCGCGTCGAGCTTCTGAACGCGCGGCCCAACTTCGTGCTCGCGGGCATGGAGGGCGTGCGCTACCGCAGGCACGAGCTGCGGCTAGAGCCGGGTGACATGCTGTTCCTCTACACCGACGGCGTGACCGAGGCCGCCGACGAGGGCAACGAGCTCTTCGGGGAGGCGCGCATGCTGGCAGCCTTCAAGGCGGCCGCACGCGACAGCGCGGGTGTCCGGGAGGTATGCGAGGCCATCGGGGCCGAAGTCGACGCCTTCGCAGGAGCCGTGCCGCAGTTCGACGACATAACCATGCTGTGCCTGGAGTACAGGCCCAAGGGAGAGGTGAAGTGCCGCGTGAAGGAGCTGACTCTCGACGCAAGCGTCTCGAACATCCAAGTGGTCACCGATTTCGTGAACGAGGAGCTTGATGCCGTGCGCTGCCCGCTCAAAGCCCAGATGCAGATAGATGTGGCCATCGACGAGTTGTTCGGCAACATTGCGAAGTACGCCTATGCGCCCGGCGAGGGCAAGGCCACCGTGACGGTTGAGTTTGAGGGAGAGCCTCTTGCCGTGAGCATCACCTTCAGCGACGAGGGCGTACCCTTCGATCCGCTTGCCAAGGCCGAGCCTGACACGAGCCTTCCCGCCGAGGGCCGTGAGGTGGGTGGGCTTGGCATCCTCATCGTAAAGCGAAGCATGGACGAGGTGTCCTACGAGCGCGCAGGCGGGCGCAACGTGCTGCGCATCCGGAAGGTCATCGGCGACGCCGCCGCGGGCTAGGCTTTGGTTTGCTAGCTCGGTAAATCCACGGTATCGACCTGATTGTGGCCTATGTGTTTTCGTAGGTCCTGGGGCGAGCTTTCGCCGAAAACTGCCCTTCGCTTGCGAGAGTGGAAGGTTTTACGGGAAGATGGGTGTACGCGCTGCGATGCACTCCGTTTTTGGAAGCGCTCGGCAAATAGTACAAAGAAGCGGGGGTTTGCATCTACTGCGGTGGAAAACTGAAAAAAGGGCTGCGTGGCGGAGCATCATGCCGATCTTGCGGGGAAATCTATTACCGTCAATAGATGGGGGGATATCGCAAGTGCAAAGGCTTGCAGTTTCGGGCGCTCTGACCGATTCGGCGCGCTTAACGCTGCGCTTTCGCGTACTTGCCTGTTATAGCAGTTGGCTTCGCTACGGCTAGCGAGGATGGATGTTTTGCGGGGCCCCGAGGTAAGCTTCGGGCCGTTTTGTCGTGCAAGAAAAACGACGGTTTTTAGTACTCAAACATCCTGTTTGACCTGCGGTAATGAGATTATGTTTCGCCGTCCGAAACGGTTCCGCAAAGGATGGAATTTGGAACAGCGATAGCAGCGAAAGAGCCTTCCTCTGAAACGGAGCTTAGCGATTCCCAGATCCGAGGTCAGGGAATTGACCCTCCTGGCATTCAGGACTAGACTATTTTGGTGCACAGACTTGGCTTTTT
>JAFXIM010000294.1 GCA_017533165.1 Eggerthellaceae bacterium | reverse complement strand
GCAGGCCATAACGCCAATTGCGATGCGCCAGATGAGGTGAACGCGGTGATCGAGGACCTGCTGGCTGGACTCTAGGCCGCAGATGGGCGAGCGGCGCCTTTGTTAACGCTCTTGTTCGCGCAGTTGCTTCAGGATGGCGCGCTTGCGTGCCTGCTTGTCGGCGTAGGCCGCTTTCTCGGCGCGCTTGGCTCGTGCAGCCTCCTCCTCCGCGGCATGTTGCTCGCGGCGAGCTGCCGCCTCAGCTTCTTTGGCCGCCTTGCGAGCTTGCTTGCGCAGATCGCGCTCGACGCGTGCCTCTTCTTCGGAAAAACGACAGGCGCAGTAGTTCTGGCGGTACATCCCCGCTGCGCGCGAGCGCTGCGTGGCGTTGTCGTAATAAGGGCGGTAGTCAACAAAACAAGCTCGAACCCCGACCTTGTTCGCGGCGCGCTCGAGTTCCTCGCGAATGATGGCAGTGTATTGGTAAGGGCTGACCGACAGCGTGGTTCCAATGCTTTCAAACCCATGCTCAGCGGCGTAGTGTGCGGTTTCCTCAAAGCGCATGCGATAACACGCGCGGCAGCGCGCTTGTCGTGCCAGCTCGGCGGGGGAGATCTCGTCGTTGATGCCCCTGGGCGTGGAAGCGGGGCCCTCGGCGGGGCCTCCGTCAGATTCGCGGCCCGCACCGGAACCGTCGTCAAGCGGATCGTTGCTTGCCTCATGGATAATCACGCCGAATTTTGCGCGGGCAGAGTCACCAATACGCCCCACGATAGCTTCCCAAGCCTGGGGGTCGTAAGCACCTTCGATCACCTCAAGCGACTCATCCTTTGCCCAAAAGCCCAGGGTTTCCAAGCGACGAGCGTACTCCTCGTCGGGGTGGATATTGGAGTTCGAATAGTAGATAACCGGCTCAACGCCGCCCTCGCGCGTCAGGCGAACGGGCTCCATCGAGCACGGCCCGCAGCATGCGTGGAGCAGTAATTTTGTCGGGTTTTCTGATGGCGTGTTCATGTGCCTTATACTAACAGATTTAGTAAAAGTTACTCCGCCGCCCGCAGCCTGGCTGCGGCGGATTCAAAAGGTGCGGAAGGTGGGCGCCATAATGCAAACAGGCAAAAGGTCATATCGGGCAATCTGCTTTGACCTCGACGGGACCTTGCTTCCCATGGATCTCGAGCTGTTCATGAACGGCTACTTCGGGTCGTTGGCGCGCTTTGCCGCCACGAAGGGTCTTGAGGTCGAGCAGTTCCTCAAGGGCCTCAAGGCTGGAACCAAGGCTATGGCCGTTAGCGGCGAGGACGTGGTTAACGCCGACGCATTCTGGAACACCATGCTGGGCTATCTTGAGGATCCCGAACGCGATTGGGTAAGCGTTTTCGAGGAGTTTTATCTCAGCGATTTCAAGCACGTGGGAGATGGCGTGATCGCTAACCCGGCAGCCGCGAAAGCCGTGGCTAGTCTGAAGGAAAAGGGCTACACCCTGGCTTTGACCACCATGCCAATGTTTCCCGAGCTGGCAGTGGCGGAGCGCTTGCGCTGGGCTGGCGTTGATGCCAATGCGTTTGCTCGCATTACCACATATGAGAACTCGCGATCGGTCAAGCCGCGCCAAACTTACTATGCGGAAAACCTCGCAGCTCTGGGAGTCCGCGGCGAAGATGTGCTCATGGTGGGAAACAACACCGTTGAGGACCTAGCTTTCCTTGACCTCGGTGCAGATGGCTATGTGGTCACCGATCACCTGATCGACCCGGTGGATTACGACTTTGAAACCATCAAGCATGGCTCCATGGAGGAGTTTGCTGCTTGGGTTGAAACCCTGCCCGTTTGCAGCAATCCTGCGCAAAACGTTATCACTGGCGTGATTGACCCTGCAGCAATGCAGGCTGCCCTTGAGGCCAACGCCGTGGTTGACATAGACCTCGAGGAGGCAGTGCGTAAGGCGGCTGCCGCCATCGATGACCCAACCTACGAGTCCGCTAAGGGCGGAAGGTCTAAAGCGGCAGAATTGTTTGGCGAAGGTGTCGCCGTCGAAAAGACCAAGCTTGACGAAACTGCAGCTGCTGGTGAGGAAGCCGGATCCAATGAGGAGGCGAATGCGTAATGGCCCTGTTCGACTGCGCCCTTGACGCGCAAAGCGGCAACGCCCGAGCGCTTACCTTCGAAACGGCTCATGGCAGCTTCCAGACTCCGATGTTCATGCCGGTTGGCACTCACGCCACCGTAAAGGGCATCATGCCCGATCAGCTGCACGACCTAAACTCCCAGGTGGTTCTTGCGAACACCTACCACCTGTCCATGCGCCCAGGTGCCGACCTGCTTGCCGAGGCGGGCGGCGTGCACAAGTTCATGAACTACGACGGCCCCATGCTCACCGACTCGGGCGGATTCCAGATCTTCTCGCTCGCCGACACGGTGAAGCTT
>JAFXIM010000293.1 GCA_017533165.1 Eggerthellaceae bacterium | reverse complement strand
TCCAGCTTGGCACCAAGTACTCCGTTGCCATGGGTGCGAACTTCATGGACGAAGACGGCGTGGAGAAGCCCTTCATCATGGGCTGCTACGGCGTTGGCGTATCCCACACCGTGGCTGCCGTTGTCGAGCAGTACAACGACGAATACGGCATCAAGTGGCCCATGTCCATTGCCCCGGCCCACGTGTGCGTCATCCCGCTGACCGTCGGCGACGAGCTGGTTGCCCCTGCTGCTGAGAAGATTGCCGCCGACTTGGCAGAGCTTGGCTTTGAAGTTGTCATCGACGACCGCAACGAGCGTGCGGGCGTCAAGTTCGCCGATGCCGACCTCATTGGCTGGCCTTTGCAGATCGTGGTTGGCAAGCGCGGCCTTGCCGAGGGCACCGTCGAGCTCAAGCGCCGTCAGACCGGCGAGAAGAAGAGCGTCGCCCTGGCAACGCTTGCCGAGCTTATGGCCTTTGCCAAGCGCAGCATGAAGAACAACGGCGCAGGTACCCACACCTTTGACGCTCTGTTTGCATAAGCTGCTGTGCGCGCGTCGCAAGGCGCGACATGTGTTACATTCCGAGGGGCGCAGTTTGATTGCGCCCCTCTTTAAGTTTTCGCGGCGAAAGGAGATCTATGGCTAGCGGCGTCAAAGCGGTGCTCTTTGATTTGGACGGTACCCTGCTCGATACCTACGAGCTCATCCTCACGTCCTTTCGCCATACTATGGACGAGGTTCTCGGGAAGAGCTTTCCCGAAGAGGAGCTCATGAAGAAGGTAGGCCAGCCCCTCGAAACTCAGATGTGGGATTTCACGGATGATCCCGCCGTTCACGAGCGACTGCTCACGGTGTATCGCGACTACAACCATGCGGTGCATGACGAATGCGTGCGCGCCTTCTACGGCGTATCCGCCATGTTGGTCGATGTGCGCGAGCGCGGTCTTCGCGTAGGCGTGGTCACTTCGAAGCGTCATGCGCTTGCGCAGCGAGGGCTCGAGGTGTGCGGTCTGGCGGATTTCGTGGAGTGCCTCGTGGGTCCCGATGACTTCCCGGCGCATAAGCCCGATCCGGGTCCGGTAGCCTACGGGTGCGAGCTTTTGGGGTATGCGCCTTCCGAGTGTCTGTATGTGGGCGACAGCCCCTTCGACATGCAGGCGGGCAACGGCGCCGGCTGCACTACCGTGGCGGTTACCTGGGGTATGTTCTCGCCCGAGGTTTTGGCGGCGAGCTTACCTTCGCACACCATTGAAAAGCCAGAAGAGCTGGCTGCGCTTTTGAGCGAAGCGTGTGCGTGATACACTGGTTTGCCACTTAAGGCACAAGCTGAAATAATCGCGATGCGCGGGCTGACTGACGGCCTTTGCGCTGCGCGGGCAAAATGATAGATACAGAAAGCGAGCATCATGGCTGAATACATCGAGGGTAAGCGTCCCGTTATCGAGGCACTGCGCACGCACGTGCCGATCAAGTGCATTCTCATGGCAGACAACGTGAAGCGCGACAGCCTCGTGAACGACATCCTGCGCAAGGCTAAGAACCTCAACGTTCCCGTGAAGTCCATCTCCAAGAAGAAGCTTGACGAGATCTCCGAGCGCGAGAGCCATCAGGGCGTCATGGCTGAGACTAAGCCCTTCGAATACGTCAACGTCACCACCATCCTCGAGCATGCCAAGGCCTGCGCTGAGGAGAACGAAGGCCGCGCCCTTATCGTGGTGCTTGACCATATCACTGATGCGGGAAACCTGGGCGCCATCGCCCGCAGCGCTGAATCGGTGGGTGCCGCCGGTATCATCATTCCCAACAAGCGAGCCGCCCGCGTGACCGCTGCCACCTATAAGAGCTCCGCGGGTGCCATCGCTCATATTCCCGTTTCCCAGGTCGCCAACATCACGAGTACGCTTGAGCGCTTGAAGGAGGAGGGCTTCTGGGTAGCCGCCGCCACCGAGCATGCGCAAGACTACATCTGGGATGCCAACCTGAAGGGCAAGATGGTGCTCGTCATGGGCAATGAGGGCGAGGGCGTGTCGCGTCTGGTTCTCGAGAACTGCGACTTCGGTGTGAAGCTGCCGCAGGTGGGCAAGATCTCCTCGCTCAATGTGGCGCAGGCCTCTACCGCCTGCATGTACGAATGGCTGCGTCAGAACCGCGCTGCGGGCGAGGCGCCCATTCACGCGAAATAGCCCGGAACGGTGCGCCTGAGGAGCATTCATGGCAAAAGAACGCAAGAAGCTGCTGATCGTCGACGGCTATAACGTGCTGCGCTCGGGCAGTCGCTACAAGCGCGTGAGCTCAACGCATCCCGACTACACTGACGACACCTTCAACACTGCTCGCGAGCGGCTCATCAACGACGTGGTTCATTTCGCGGGCCGCGACTATAAGGCCATCATCGTGTTCGACGGGGCACGCAACGAGTTTTCCCAGGGCGCTGCCGAAAAGATCGGGGGCGTGCAGGTGATCTTCTCGCGCGCCGGCGAATCGGCTGACAAGGTGATCGAGAAATTGGCGCACGATGCCCGCGAGCGCATGATCGAGACACTGGTGGTGACAAGCGATGCCACCATTCAGGACACCGTGTTCGGCGGGGGCGTTGACCGTATGAGCGCTGATGGCTTCAGCGGTGAGGTGGGGATGTACTACTACGAGGCCCAGCTTGACGAAACGCCTAAGGTTGCTAAGAAGAACACGGTGGCAGACCGCATTCCCGCCGATACGCTTGCTAAGCTCAAGGCTATGCGTGACGGGAAGTAGTGATGGGGTCTTGCGTATATGTTATAAACTTAGTAACATATAGCTAGATGGATAGATGGTCAAAGCTGCGATTGCTGCGTTTGGCCGCAGATGGGGAGAGTTTTTCGAACGGGACTCACGTCTATTTTGAGGAGGAGCCATGATTGACAGAAGCGCTTTCAGGGCAGTGAGCTATGGCCTTTACATCGTTACCGCGCGTGACGCTGAGCAGAAATACGGTTGCGTGATCAACACCTTCCAGCAGGTTACCTCTGCTCCCGCGCGCGTCTCCATTGCCCTCAACAAGGAAAATGCCACTACGCAGGCCATTCTCGATACTGGCCGCTATGCCGTGACTGTTCTTGGCGAGCAGGCCACGATGGACCTCATCGGAGTCTTCGGGTTCCGCAGCAGCCTCGAGGTCGACAAGTTCGCCGACGTTGCCTGGGAGGAGGACCCCTTCGGCGTGCCCCGCGTAACTGAGGGTGCGGTTGCCCAATTCTCTCTTCGCGTGGTGGAGACGCTCGATGTGGGTACGCACATCATGTTCATCGGAGAGGTCGAAGAGGCCTATCCCGTTGAGGGAGATGTCCCCATGACCTACGCTTACTACCATGAGGTCAAGCGCGGCAAGACCCCCGCAAAGGCTTCGTCCTATGTGCCGAAGGAGGAAGCTGCACTTGCGCCCGCCGAAGCAGCAGCCGATGTCTCCGCCGATGTTCAGCCCGCTGAGACTGCCCCCAAGAAATACGCGTGGCAGTGCAGCATCTGCGGCCATATCGAGTATGTCGACGAGTTGCCGGAGGATTACGAGTGCCCCCTGTGCGGCATGGGCGTTGACATGTTCGAGCGCATCGAGGTCTAGGCGCGCTTTTCGTTGAGGCCGAGGTCGTCCTTTGGTCGTCTTTTCGGTTTCATGTAGGATAACCGACCCTTTTCGCAGATGCGCGAAAAGGGTCGATTTACGTTTGCCGGGTCACAGCCTTGGGGGAGTTAGCGAACGTTTTCTGTCTTATGCGAAAGCAGGGCGTTTTCGAAATTTTTTCACAGCAACAGGCCTGATCAAAGCATGAAAATACAAATAATCTCCACGGCTCTTTAAAATTTTTCTTGACCTCGCCTTATTTGCGTAATATTCTAGCAAATTGCAACTTTTTGCAGATTTGCGATGTGCGTGAAGGAGGAACAGCCTCGTGGCTCAAGGAAAAAAACCCGCTCCCACCAGCCTTTATAGGAATCGCAGAAGCTTTGCGAAGATTCCGGATGTCATGGACGTCCCCAATCTTATCGCAATCCAGACGGAAAGCTTTGAGTGGTTCAAAAAGGAAGGCTTGGCCCAGGCCTTTGCCGACGTATGCCCTATCGAGAACAGCACGAAGGACATGTGCGTCGAATTCGGCGATCACTGGTTTGGCGAGCCTAAGTATACGGTAGACGAGTGCAAGGAGAAGGACGTTTCGTACCAGGCTCCGCTCTCCGTCCAGATCCGTTTCATCAACCGTCAGACTGGCGAGCTCAAAGAGCAGGACGTTTTCATGGGCGATTTCCCGCTCATGACCCCGCGCGGTACCTTTATCATCAACGGTACCGAGCGCGTTGTCGTATCCCAGCTCGTTCGTTCTCCGGGCGTCTA
>JAFXIM010000292.1 GCA_017533165.1 Eggerthellaceae bacterium | reverse complement strand
GCGCTCATGCTTACGCATCTCGTTGACAAAGGTATCATTGATTACGGCCGTCTGGTCGAACTTATGTGCGTCAAGCCTCGCGAGATCCTGCGTCAGGAAAAGGTCTTGCTCGCACCTGGTAGCCTCGCTGATCTTACGGTGTTTGATCCTGAGCTTGAATGGACAGTCGAAGCGAGCGACTTCTATTCGAAGGCTAAGAACTCCGGATTTATCGGCGCACAGCTTAAGGGTCGCCCCACTGATGTCTTCGTTGGCGGCGTAGCTACCCTTCGTGACTGCAAAATCGTCGAGTAAGTACCGATTCGTATATCATTGAAAAGTCATCTAGAGGGAGGTTTCCTTGACTGCCTTGGTAAACGAAAATGCTGTGATTGTGAATAACGAACAGGTTGGTCCCCGTTTGTTCCTCATGACCTTGAAGTCGCCCGAGATTGCTGGTCGGGTCATGCCCGGTCAGTTCGTACATATGAAGATCCCTCGCATGGATGATCACATCCTACGCAGGCCCTTCTCCATTTACGCGGCCGATCCCGTCAAGGGCACTGTGGATGTGCTCTATCAGGTTGTCGGCTTTGGTAGCGATCACCTCTCCGGCTTGGAGTGCGGTCTTGTTGCTGAACTCATCGGTCCTGTTGGACACGGCTGGCAAGCACCCGCTGACGCTCAGCGTGCGCTCATTGTTGCCGGTGGTGTTGGCGGTGCCCCTCTATTCATGCTCACTGAGAAACTGCTCGCCGAAGGCGTTGAAGTTGACGTTGTGTTAGGAGCTCAGACCGAGGCGGCGCTCGTATGCAGAGACCGCTACCAGCAGCTCCTCGGCGCATGTCCGGCATGTGCAACTGATGACGGATCTTTTGGTCGTTCGGGATTCTGCACCTCCCTTGTTCAGGAAGCACTCGATGCCGCAGCGCAGTCGGGTAAGCCTTATGATTACCTTGCCGTATGCGGACCCGAGCCTTTGATGAAGATCGTTGCAGGTATGGCAACTAAGGCTGGCGTGCATTGCCAGATTTCTATGGAAAAGCGCATGGCCTGCGGTATTGGTGCATGCCTTTCCTGCGTAGTTGATACCGTTAACGGCAAGAAGCGCTCTTGCGTGGATGGCCCTGTCTTCGATGCTCAGGAGATGATGTGGTAATGGCTGAGATCTCTCGCTTTCCCAAAAAGACCGAGCTCAAGCTTGAGGTAAATCTTGGCGGCCTTGTCATGAAAAATCCCGTCACGGTGGCGTCGGGCACCTTCGCAGCTGGTCTCGAGTATAACGACTTCGTTGAGGTTGCAAGCCTTGGAGCCGTCACCACGAAGGGAGTTTCCCTAAACGGCTGGGAGGGAAATGCCTCTCCTCGTATTGCGGAGACGGCTTCCGGCATGCTGAACTCGATCGGACTCCAAAACCCTGGCGTTCAGCACCTCAAGGAGTATGAGCTTCCCTGGCTTTCAGAGCAGGGTGCTACCACCATCGTTAACGTTTCGGGTCATAGCTTCGATGAATACGTTCAGGTTATCGAGGCTCTTGAAGAAGCTCCTGTTGATGCGTACGAGATCAATATCTCTTGTCCGAACGTCGATGCCGGCGGCATGACTATGGGCACTCATGTTCCCAGCGTCGAAAAGGTTGTTTCCCTGTGCCGCGCCGCCACGAAGCGCCCCCTTATCGTGAAGCTTACCCCCAACGTTACCGATATCACTGAGATCACGCG
>JAFXIM010000291.1 GCA_017533165.1 Eggerthellaceae bacterium | reverse complement strand
CTGCTCGAGGGTAAACGCAAAGCCAGCGGCAGGACGAGACTCGCCGTAAGCGCTGATCATGTTGTCGTAGCGCCCGCCAGACCCAAGCTCGGTGCCCAAGTACGGCGAATAGGCCTCAAAGACGATGCCCGTGTAGTAATCAAACGAGCTCATCACCGAGAAATCGATGAGGACGCGTTCTGCCAGACCCGCCTCGGCAAGCATGTCGTAGGTTTTCTCGAAGTCGTCCAAACCGTCGATGCATCCGAGCGGAGCCACCAAGGCGCGGACCTTCTCGATCGCCTCGCGGCCACCGCGAATGCGCGGCAGGGCTCGAATGGCCGATGCGTAGGCGGGAGCGATGCCGGAGACGTCAAAACCAAGCTCGGCGGGATCGAGCGCAGTCAGGCGGTCAAGCTCCACGAAGTTCGAAGTGTGGTAGGACTCGAGCACGCTTGCCTTCCAAATTGCAGGAGCACCCGAACGATCGAGCAGCGCCCGCAAAACGCCGACCGTGGCAACGGCCAAGGAGAAGCGCTGCACGCCGGCCACCTGCAAAGCCTCGGTCAAAAGACCGATAACCTCTGCGTCTGCCTGCGGGCCCGACTCGCCAATGCACTCGATGCCCATCTGGGTAACTTCGCGCGCCTCTGCCTGGCTTTTGCTTTCCGCTTCGCGAAACACGCGCTGGGTGTAGCGGAAACGCAGGGGACCGGATTGATCCGAAAGGCGCGTTGCACACATGCGGGCAACCTGCAGCGTAACGTCAGGGCGCATGGCCAGAAGGTCTCCGCGGGAGTCAAAGAACTTGAAAGGCGAACCGGGAAGACGACCGCCTGCTCGCATGACGTCCATAACCTCAAGCGTGGGCGTTTCGATGGGGAGATATCCGCGGTCGGCAAAGAGCTGTTGAACGCTGCGCGTTATGCGCTCGCGAACAATGGCCTCTTCCGCCAAGATGTCGCGAAAACCAGAGGGTGTTACGAGATTCACGTGCTATTCCTTCTTCGCAAAAACGCCGCCGGACTGCTCATCCGTGCGGCGCGATTCTCAATCGCATGACCTATGTGACGAACTACATATGGTAACTCTTTTGCCCTCCCAAAGGGAGGTGAGCGACGCTGTCGGCTTGCTTTGCGCGCCGGCGTGACTTCCAGCGCCTTACGCGCTAGCACGTCAGCCAGCCTGCCCGCCAACCCGCTTCGCACGCCGGCGTGACTTCGGACCCGCGTGAGCGTAGGCACGACTTCCAGCCTGACTTGCGGACCGACTGACTTCCAGCGCCCTTCGCAAGCTAACGTGACCGCCAACCCGCTTCGCAAGCAGCCCCTTTCGTCAATTCTGTACTTTAGCACAGTAGAGTGATAAAGCAAGTAAAACTACGCGAACGTTTTAAGAGTCCGTCAACTGGCAACGAGACGCCCACGCCCGCTTCTCTTCGCTAGAATAGCCTCAGCACCTTAGATAAGCACCGAGCCAGCTCCAAAGCCAACCAATCGTCTGGCTCGCGCTGTTTAGAGTGCATACGCATGAGTGAGGGGGACTTTATGCAAACTGCGAGCAAGCAAAGCGGCTCCGACAAAACGCGCGCCATCGGCTACGCGCTGGCCATCGCCCAGGCGATCCTTTACTCCACCATGGGCGTTGCGTGCAAATTCCTGTACGGAACCGGCCTCAACACTGGGCAAGTGGTTTCACTGCGTTACTTCGGCACCGTGCTCGTTCTGGGTGCTTTCTTGCTGATCTGGCGCAAATACCCGCTCTTCAGCCGCCGCCCCATCGTGTACGTGCAGGGCTTCTTCTTCGTTTTGTGCACCATTCTGTACTACCTGTCGGTCCGAGAGCTCACCGCCAACGTAGCCACCGTGCTCTTCTACGCTTATCCGCCCATGGTGGCGCTCATGGCAGCAATCGTATTCAAAGAGCGTCCCTCGGCTCGCACCATCATCGCGCTCGCTACTTCCATGTTCGGCATCGTTTTGCTTTCGGGCATCATCGCCGGCATCTTAGGCACCGAGGATATCTCCTTCAGCCCGCTTGGCGTTGCGTACGGCATTGGCAGCTGCGTGGCCTTCGCCGTCTACAACATCATCGGACAAATGGCCGTCGGCAAGAAAGACGGCCCGCTCACCATGACCTTCAGCATGTGCGTCGTCGGCGTGGTGATGTGCGTCGTCGCCTACCCCGCAGACATCCCGACGCTCGTAAGCGTCACGCCCACCCAGCTGAGCGTCGCCCTGTTCATGGTGGTATTCAACACCATCATTCCCGTGGTCATGCTGCTCGAAGCCATCAAGCGCATCGGCGCCACCATGACCTCGCTCATCGGCATCTCCGAAACGCCCTTCGCAGTGCTGTTCGCCTTCGTGATCCTGGGAGAAACGCTCACCGGCATGCAGGTTGCTGGCTCCATACTGGTGGTCCTCTCCATCCTGATGGTCACCCTGCCGAGCAAGAAAGCACAGGAAACCTCAGATGACGCGCCCAATAACTCGGACGACAAAGCCAGCAATGAGGATGGTGAAGGTGAGCGCGAGGGGCTCGGCGAAACGTCTATCGGCGAAGGCGAGCTCCAAAATCCCAGCGACGCATCCAATGGCGAAGGTGAGCGCGAGGGGCTCGGTGGCGAATCCGCCATCGAAAGCGAGAGGTAAAGCCCCATGGGTGACTTCTCCGACTCCGTCTTCGCTCAAGTAGCGCGCATTCCCAAGGGAAAGGTGTCGACTTACGGCCAGATAGCGCGACTCATCGGATCACCCCGATCGGCACGCTACGTCGGTTATGCCCTGCGTACGAACCCCGCACCCGGCACCGATAAGGGTTGTATACCCTGCCACCGCGTGGTATTCAAAGACGGCAGCCTCTGCAAGGGCTTCATTTTCGGCGGACCCGAAGAGCAACGCTCCATGCTCGAAGCGGAAGGCGTGAGCTTTTTGGAAGACGGCCGCATCAACATGGAAAAGCACCTGTGGGACCCCCACGCACAAATGGAGGGCGAGAAAGCCTTCCCGACTTCCCCGCCCTCCGATTTCGATTGGAAACGCGAGCTAGGCGAACTCTAGACGTCCTCCGCCCTACTCCACACGACCACGGAACGTGCGGTAGATGATCACGTGGTACACGAGCACGATAGGCACGCCAATCACAGCGAAGATGGTCATCCACATAAGCGACAGCTCAGACGAAGCGGCGCTCATCAAGGTGATGGACGGGCCAAGGCTACCTGCTGCAGCAACCACGAGGTTCGGGAACATCGAAGTCGCCAGAAGCCCCACCAGACTCACGGCAGCACCGCTCTGCGCCACAAAGGACACGAGGTCGCAATCCTTCTTCACGCCAAAGTACAGCGCGGCGCCAAGAGCCACTACGAAGAGCAGGGCGAACAGCCAGCGAGCGACACCAAGGGCAGGCACCATCTCAGGCTGAATCAGGAAGTGCCCATAAAGCGACACGGCGGCAAACAGAACGAAGGCCGTCACCTGAAGCGGAGTGCGCACGCGTACAGCGCGTCCGCGAAGCTCAGAACCCAGGGGCGCCTTGAGGGAAATCCACGACGCGCCCGCAGCCAAAAACATTGCCATGCCGAGCAGGCCGGTCAGCAGCGTAAAGGGCGTGATGAGCCCGAGCAGCGGAACGCCTGAGTAATTACCCGCCGCATCCATGGGGATACCCGCATAGATGTTGCCCACGGCAACGCCAAGCAGCAAGGCCGGCAGCAGGGAGCCCACGAAGAAGCAGATGTCCCACACCTTGCGCCAAGCCGGATCATGGGCGCGGAACTCAAGCGACACCGCGCGAACGATCAGACCGAACAACACCAGCATGACCGCCAGGTAGAAACCCGAGAACGTGGTCGCATAAGCGGGGGCAAACGCCGCAAACAGGGCACCGCCCGCGGTGAGGAGCCAAACCTCGTTGCCATCCCAAACCGGACCGATGCTGCGTCGAATGACGGACTTCTCGTCCTCGTTCTTCGCAAGGAAGGGATACAGCACGCCGGCACCCAAATCAAAGCCATCGAGCACGAAGTAACCGGCAATCAAAACAAAGATCAGAAAGTACCAGAGGACTTGGAAGAAAGTTGCATCCACGGTTACTCACCGCCTTTCAGGAAACCAGCAGCGAAAACCTTGTCCTCGCCGTCAGAAGAGTCGACATCGTCAGCCTCGGGTCCCTTCTTGATGAGGCCCGCAACCAAGCGCACCCAGGCAACGAAGAGGAAGGTGTACACCAGCGCGAAGAGCAACAGGGTGAGGGCAACCTCAACGCTCGTAACCGACTGGGACACGCCCTCGGCAGTCAGAAGAGCCACGCCATCGGGACCGGAAGTGGACGGATACACAACCCAGGGTTGACGTCCCATCTCGGCGGTCATCCAACCCGACTGAATGGCGATGAAGGGAAACGCGGGGCTGATAACGAGGAATCGCTGCACCCACTTGTTAGCCGCAAGACCAGGCTTCTTGAGCGACAGGAACGCTAGTGCCAGGGCCACTACGATCAGGCCGAACATGGCAACCATGAGGTGATAGCTCTGGAACACCAGGTTTACCGGCAAGTCCTCGACCACCATGTCGCCGTACTTCTCCGTCTGAGCAAGCTCGTTCAAGCCGGGGAACTCCGTATCGAAGCTGCCCGTAGCCAAGAAGCTCGTGCCTCCGGGAATGGAGAAGGGAGTGATGACTTCCTGGCTCTCCTCGTCGACCCATCCAAACAGGTACAAATCGGGAGCCTCGGACTCGTACATGCCCTCCATCATGGCAAGTTTGGTGGGCTGCTCCTCGGAAACCACAACTGCGGAGGAATGAGCGAACACCAGAAGCACGCAGGTGCTGACCAGACCCACGGTTGCGCCAACTTTGACGGCGCGCTTGGCAAACTCAAGGTAGCGGCCCTTCATCAGGTACCAGGCACCAACCGCCATAGCCGTGAACGCACCCATGGTGAGAACGGCGGTTACCGTATGGCCGTAACGCGGAACGGTGGTGGGGTTGAAGGCGGCAGCGAAGAAGTTGGTGATGACGGCCTTCGTGCCATCGGCGGCAAGCTCGGCACCTGCAGGCGTCTGCATCCACGAGTTAGCGATGAGGATCCACAGCGCAGACAGGCAAGAACCGAAGAACACCAGCCAAGCGGAAACCATGTAGAACTTCGGCGACACCTTGTTTCTACCGAAGACGAGCACGCCCAAGAACACCGACTCCAAGAAGAAGGCGAACAGGGCCTCAGCAGCCAACGGGGCACCGAAGATATCGCCAACGAAACGAGCGTAGTCAGCCCAGTTGGTGCCGAAGGAGAATTCCATCGTGATGCCGGTGGCAACGCCGATGGCAAAAGTGGTCGTGAAGATCTTCACCCAGAACTTCGCCGCTGCATAGTCCTCGGGCTTGCGCGTACGATAGGCCTTCGTCTCAAAGATGGCCAAGATCAAGCCGAGGCCAATCGACAGCGGAACGAAGAAATAGTGGAAGATCACGGTTAATGCGAACTGAAGCCTCGACAGCAACGTCACGTCAAACATGGCTTCCATGGGCGCACCCCCTCCTGTTCACGCGGGGCCTTCCCTTCGGAGCCTCAACTTGACCGGCTCACCCCGCAACTTAATTGATGCCATTCTAGCAACAATTGGTAACGCTTGCATAGCATTTTGTTACTAATTTGATCACATTTAACGAATTATTCCGCGATCAGCGGCAAGAAGGCCTCGATAGTACGCGTTTTCGCGCTCAAGCTGCTCGGGAGAACCATCAATGGCAACGCGTCCTTCCTCGATAAACACCACGCGATCACATGCGGAAACACCTTGCAAATGATGGGTCACCAGTACCACCGTACGGCCCTCAAGCACTTCGAACAAGGCATCGAGAAGATCTTGCTCGGTTACGGGGTCAAGACCCGCAAAGGGCTCGTCAAGCACCACCACGCCCACCTCGGACAGCAGCACGCGCGCCAGGGCGATTCGATGGCGCTCGCCGCCGGAAAAACGCTTGCCGCGCTCATCGACCATGGTGTCGAGCCCTCGGGGCAAACGCGCAAGCAGGTCGGACAGGCCCACGCGAGTCAGCGCTTCCACCATTTCCTCATCGCTTGCCGAGGGCTTGGCAAGCGCCAGGTTCTCGCGCAAAGTCCAGTTGAACAAGTGCGGCGTCTGCTGTATCACGCCAACATACCGGGCGAGATCATCCCCCAAGGCGAAGGGCTTAACGCCGCCAACGCTCACCTCGCCTGATTTCGGCTCAAAGTCGCCCCGCAGAAGCGCCACGAGCGTTGACTTACCCGCACCGCTGCGACCTAAAACGGCAAGGCGCTGACCGGCGGGGACCTGCAAACTCAACCCCGATAGCACCTCGCGTTTCGATGAGGGGTAGGCAAAGCTCACATTGGAGAAGGTAAGCGAGCCATCCACCGGGCGCTCACCTTCGCCATCCTGCTTTGCGGGATCGACCGAAGGCGCAGTCGGCGTACCGGTTGACCCGCAAGCGGACACATTCCCCGACATCGCCTCAGCACCCGAAAGGCGGTTCAAGCGCTCGATCGACTCACCGTAGGTGATGACGCCCATAGCAGCCTCGCTCGCCGGAGAGAAAGACTCGATCAAAGGGAAGAGGCACAGCACGAAGGCGGCTATCCAGTTACCCGCGTGCGCCACGGCGTTTTCCGGAGTAGCAGAAGCCAGGGCGGACGCGGCGGCTGAGACACCACCACCCTGCGAGGCGCCCGTTGCCGCATGGACCCCGAAAACGCTGGCAGCCCAAAGCAGCAGCACAAGGGCGGCTCCGGCAAAGACCAGCTGGGACAGCAGATCGCGCAGACGCGAGAACCGCGCAATGGAAAAGTCGATTTCATCAATCTGGGCCTGAAGCTGGCGCTGCTTCAACTGGCAGTCTTCCGTGCGCCCCGAATACATCCAGTCAGCCACGCCGAGCACGTTATCGGTCAGCTCAGCGTACAGCCGAGCCTTGAGGACCTTTGAGCGCTCCAAACGTGCGCCGTTCACGCACACCGACACCGCGGGCAGCACGAAAACCACCACGCCCAGCAAAAGCGCCATTGACGCGGCGACCACGACATCAAAGACGCCGAGGACGATCACCACGACCACGTAGAGCAACCATGCGATGACCAAGGGGTAGATCGTGCGCAGGTACAGGTTCTGAATATGCTCGATATCCTCAGCCAGAAGCCCCAGCACCTCGCCGAGCTTGCGCACGGCGCGCGAGGAAGCAGGCTGCTCATCGAGCGTGCGGTACAGGCGGCGGCGAAGCTCGCTCGTCATACGCAAGGCCCAGTCGTGACTCGTCAAGCGCTCAAGGTAGCTTAGCAAGGGCTTGCCAACACCAAAAATGCGCACGTACAAAGACGGCAGGTGCACGGCAAGCACGGTGAAGGGCATAGTGGCCGCCAGGGAAATCATGTATCCGGAAGTAAACATCAAACCGCCCGCGAAAGCCGCGGCAACCAGCCCCAAGCCCAAAGCAAGGGCCAACACGCGCCAATAGCGCGCAAAGAAGGGCTTTATCCAGGTATCGGAGCGCCATGCACGAGCAATACGCGAAACACCCATCACGCCCTCCCCTCTTCACGATGACGGTCAAGCCACTCCTGCGCGCTGCCCTGCCAGGAAACGCCGCCGCAATCAAGCTCGATCACGTAATCCATCTGATTGATCCAGTGCAACCTGTGCGTTGCGAAGAACACGAGTTTGCCTTCCATCAGGGGAAGCACGCGCTCCTTCAGCTCAAGCTCGGTCTCGATGTCAAGATGAGCCGTAGGCTCGTCAAAGAGCAGCACCGGGCGGTCGTCGCACAAAAACGCTCGGGCCAAGGCTACGCGATGAGCTTGCCCGCCGGAAAGCCCGCGCGCACCTTCGCCGCCTTTTCCCACCTGGGTGTCAAGGCCCTCATCAAGCTCAGCAACCAGCTCGTCAAGGCCGGCCATGGACGCAGCGCGCGCCACCTCGGCATCGTTTGCAGAGGGCTTGTAAAAGGCGATGTTGTCGCGAAGGGAAACGTTGAAGATGTAGGGATCCTGGGGAATGAAGCTCGCAGCGCGGCGCCACGGCTTGCTGGCCAAGCTGGAAACGGCCAAGCCGTTGACGATGATCTGCCCAACGCTAGGTTGGGAAAAGCCGGCCAACAGGCTCATGAGCGTGGACTTGCCCGATCCGCTCGTTCCGATCAGACCCACCTTGCACGGGCCTTCGACCGCAAAGCTCACGTTGCGCAAGGCCTCTTCACGATCGGGATAGGAATAGCCCACGCCGCGAAACTCGAGCTTGGGGCCAGAAGAATCCTCGCGCAGAGACGCCTGCAGCAACTCCTGAGAGTCGGGCAGGTCGCCTTCGCCGCCCAACGGCTCCTGCGAATCGCACGGCTCACCTTCGCCGCCATTAGACGAGAGCGCGACGGATTTGGCGCCGTCAAGCACCACGCGAATGGCTGCGAAGGCGCTGCGTCCGTCAAGGGAGGCGTGATAATCGGCGGCAAACTCTCGAATGGGGCGGAAGTATTCCGGCACCATGATGAGAACCGCGAGCGCCGGCAGACAGGCTATCGAGCCTTCCACCAGGCGAAAGCCCAGCATGACGGCAACGCCTGCCAAGGCCAAGGTTGCAAACAGATCGAGCACCGTGCTCGACAAGGTGGCAATGCGCAGCGTCTTCATGGTCATGGCGCGAAAGCGCTCGGACGCCGCGAAAACGCTGCTTTCATAACGACGGCTCATGCCAAAGGCCTTGAGCTCGGATATTCCCGCAACTCCGTCAAGAAAATAGTTTGCCATGCGCTGGAATTCGCCGTGACGCTTCGCGGCCTCATCCTGCGCCGTATGACCGATCATCACCATGTACAAAATGATGAAGGGATAGCACACAAGCGCAATGATGCCCGACACCCAGTCGAGCGGAAAGATTACCGCCAGCAGGACGAAGGGCACAACGACAACCACGATGATCTTGGGGATGATGAGACTGATGTAGGTGCGCACGTCTTCGATGCCCTCGATCACCGTCTGGCTGACCGAGGCGGTGCCCATGCGCGACACGAGGGCTGGCCCAAGCGCGAACACGGCCTCCACGAGCTCTTGCCGCAATGCATCGGCGCGCTGATGCGCGTAGCGGTCGAGCAAGGCGGATTGAAGGTTGACGATAAGCTGACGAGCAACGAAGCAGATAAGGAACAGGGCCACCCAGACGAACTGGTCCGCCACAGCGCCACCACCCCACAGACCCACGATGGCGTACGCCAAGCCAAGGGCCTGGCCCGCCACCGCCGCCGCACGCAGCAGGGAGAAAGCAGCCACGATGGCGAGCATGCGATGCACGCCGGGCAAACTGAATATGGCTCTATCTATCATGATCAGCCCTCTCGCGTTTGCATGGACCGCCCTCTCCTTAATTGCTACCTATTCTATAACATTTTTTTGCGATTGCAAGGCGAAGACTAAGGCCAAAAGCCAAAGCCACGAGTCTCTTCGCCACCCTTGACGAGGTATCGGGGCCAAAGACTGCCAAGTACTGCTACACTTGCAATTTCGAAACGCAACGCACACCTTCGAAAGGCGTGTTTTGGGCATTTTTGTTGCCCTGGCCATAGGCATCGCCCTCGGTGCCGCCATATTTCCCGCGCGTCTCAGCAACGCAGTGTCTACGCTCACGCTCGCAAGCACCGGCCTGCTCATCTTCTGCATGGGCGCCGATCTCGGCGCGCGCGATGAGCTCATGGGCCAGCTTGCCAACTTGGGCTTGGCAAGCGTCGTGCTG
>JAFXIM010000290.1 GCA_017533165.1 Eggerthellaceae bacterium | reverse complement strand
GGTTTTGACCTCCGCATAAGCCTCGGTCATTTCAGCGATGTTGTCTTCAAGGGAGGCGTCCTGGTCAACGACGAACATGGCGGCAAACGCCTGGGGAACGCTCTTGGTGGGAACGACGCCGCAAGGAATCTCGGCCAAGCCGCAGGCACTCTGGGCGGCCATGATGATGTTGGAGTTATTGGGAAGGATGATGACGGCATCGGCATTTACCTTCTCAACGGCGTCAAGGAGATCCTTCGTCGAGGGATTCATGGTCTGACCGCCGGACACAACCACATCCACGCCGAGGCTCTTGAGGATCTCTGCATTGCCCTCACCGGCGGCAACGGCCACAAAGCCGAGTGCCTTATGCTCGGTCTGCTCTTGTTCAGAAGCCAGCATCTCAGTACGCTCTGCGCTCTGAAGCTGCATGTTGTGGATAAAGACCTCGGAGATCTGGCCGCGCTCGAGGAAGTAAGCGAGGACCTTGTCCGGGGTGTTGGAATGCACGTGCACTTTGAACTTGGGAGCAGAGCCGACGCACAGCTCGCAATCGCCCATGGTGGCAAGGAACTCAAGTGCGGCTTCGGGATCAAGGGTATCGGAGTCAACGAGGAACTCGTTGCAATAGCGATACTGGGAGCCCTCCCAGTCGTTGATCTGCTCGATCTCAACCTTGGGAGCCATCTTGCCGCGCGCGAAAGCGAGCTCATCACCCAAGGGGCCTTCCTTGCCGGTAAGCGCAGCCACGAATGAGTCAAAGAGAATCGCCAAGCCATAGCCGCCCGCGTCTACGACGCCGTTCTCCTTGAGCACGGGAAGGAACTCGGGAGTGCGCTCAACGGATGCGTATGCCTCCTTGACGATGGCATCGAGCGCATCCTCGGTGGAAAGGCGAGCCTTGCGGGCCTCAACCGCAGCATTGGCACTGTCGCGAAGGACCGTAAGAATAGTGCCCTCAACGGGCTTGCGCACCGCCTGGAAGGCGACCTCGACCGCCTTCTCAAAGGCGTTTGCAACGTAGTGGGTGTTCAGCTCATCAGCCCCGACGCTGCCCTCGCACAAACCGCGCAGGATCTGGGAGGTGATTACGCCGGAGTTGCCGCGAGCGCCCATGAGCGCGCCGGTGGTGATGGCCTTGCGAACGCTTGCGCCGTCAGCGCCAATGGGAAGCTTGGCAATATTGGTGACGACGCTCTCAACCGTGAGGGACATGTTGGTGCCCGTGTCTCCGTCCGGAACGGGGAACACGTTGAGACGATTGACCTCATCCTTGCGGTCAGACAGCGCCTTGACCGCAGCCGCGATGGCATTGAGGATGTCGTTGGTAGTGTAAGTAGCCATGAAGACTCAGTTTCTCCTTATCGAGTAAAGCGCTCGAAGGCAGCGCTTTGCCTGGTATGCGCCTAACGGCGAACCTTGACGTCCTGGACGTGAACCTCCACGCCAGCAAGGGGAACGCGAGCGTACTCCTTGAGCGCAAAGCTCACCTGATCGATGAGATTCTGGGAAACAGTGGAGATGTTGGTGCCATACTCAATTACGACGTACAGCTCAACGTGGATGCCAGCCTCGGTGGTGTTTACCACAACACCGCGGCGAAGACGCGATGCGGGCAGGATCTTGGCGATACCGTCGGCTGCGTTAGGCGCAGTCATGCCGACGACACCGTAGCACTCCATCGCCGCGTTACCGACAATGTCAGCCAACACGTCGTTTGCAACGTGCAGGTTACCGGGAATCGCTGTGCTCATGATGCTCCTTCCTATGTCGACCACACTGATTTGCGGTCGTAGACCGGCAATGCTAGAATTACCGCTCTGATCTCATCAGGAAAGTATAACGCATGGGCAAAGCGCTCGTAGCTTGGTTCTATAAATGGCAGGCCTATTATCCACAAATAATTCTTGTATCCACTTGGCTTGTTGTGGTATAGTAGATAGGCTTTTGTGTCCTAAACGGGTTACACCGATTTTGTACTGTAAATGGAGTTGATTGAAATGTCCAAGGTTTGTGAAGTTTGCGGTAAGGCCCCCTCTGCTGGTCGTAGCATCAGCCACTCCCACCGCGTGTCCAACCGTACCTTCCGTCCGAACGTGCAGAAGGTCACCATCAAGGACGCAAAGGGCCATGTTCGCAAGGCTAACGTCTGCACCAACTGCATGAAGTCTGGCAAGGTCGAGCGCGCCTAAGCACTCCCCAGCCCACCTAGAGCATTGAAAAAGCCCGCTGAGCGGGCTTTTTTGTGTTGCCGTGAAACAGCTCTCAGCTCGTCAACTGCCCGGTCGCCGCCGACGAGCTGTTTTTCGATTCTAATACTTATTGCGCACGGCCTCCGCAAAGCCCTTGAGCCCCTTGACCTCGAAACGCGATCCGTCGTCGAGAACGACGTAGCCGTCGAAGCTTCCGAACACCTGATGCTGATCCGAGATGACCAGCAATGCATCGGTGTAATCGAATCGGTCAATAGCAGGGGTGAAGGTAAGGTCAAGCCTTCCCTCGTCATCGGTCATATGCCAAGGCTTCAGGAAATCGTAGCGATCTTGAAGCTTCGAGGCCGAATGCGCACCATCAAGCTCGGGAATTCCAAAGTCAAGGCGGCCAAGCTTATGGGAAACGCCATCCACGAATACCATGTTCTCGGAGGCGGCGGTTGTATCGCCAAAACCGTAACCCAGGTTGAATCCGAACTTATGGCTGCCAACGGTGCTGTTGCCTTCGCCATCCTGCCAACCCTGAGCGGCGGACCAGTACCAAGTGTTGTCACGCGTCCAGACGCCGCGACCCCAGTCAAGCAGACCGAACGAAGCCTCGCCCGTAAACTCGTAGCTCAACTTGCCCTTAGCAAAGCCGCCTTCCGCGCGCATGGCGATGATCTTTTGGTTGAAGTAGAAAGCTTCGGGGTCTTCTGCCCAAGGCGTAGCGATGACCATGGAGTCGCAAGGCTCCTGGTCGAGCACAACATCGATGACGAGATCGTCGTCTCCGTCAAACTTCTTGTACGTACACTCGATGCGGCGGGCCCCGTTTGCCGCCTTGAACCGCATGCGCACCTGCTTGGTTTCAAACTCAGACACACCGGCATCGCTAGACGAAGGCATGTTGAACTTGCCACGCGGGAAGGGTGTGAGGGTCGTTGCCGTCTTATACGTTCCCGTCTTAAAGTCGATAAGCGAAGCGGAGAGCATGCCGAGATAGCCCATGTCGTTCAGCGTAAGCGCGATGGCGTAGTTTTCGTCATAGATGAGATAGTAATCCCACTCTTTGATGCGCCGCCAGCCGACCTTAAGTCGCGAGCGATCGTACTTGATGAGCATGGACGTGGCCCAACCACGAGCCGCAAGTTTGCCCGCCTCATCGTGAAGATGAGTTGGTTCCGTATACCGCACTTCCCCGCGTTCGTTAATCACCGGCATGGGACACCGCCTTTCCTTGAACCGATTCTATTCGATGATAAGAAGCCTCTTGCAATGGGGGCAGCTCCCCAGAGGTGCCTGAGATTTCAACTCGATCAAACGACCTCCCTCAATACCCGTGCGGCAGGCGCCGCAGCGCGTACCGTCAAGACGGGCTATGGCAACTCCTGCAGAGCGCGCAGCCGCCTTCGAGTAGAGATCGAGCACGGCCTTGGGTAAGGACGAGGCCACTTCCGCCCCCAACTGCTCAAGTCGGCTGATGTCCATCTTGAGCGTGCCGCCCTCAAGCTTAAAGGACTCGATGGCGGCATCCTCGCGCGCCGTCACCTCTTCGAGGGCGAGACCAATTTGCGCCTCAAGGTCCTCAATCTTGGAAATCTCGGTCGTGATCTTGTCGAGCTCTTCGCTTAAGACCGCACGACGCTTGGCAATGCCGTCAAGCTCCTTAGTGCGAGCCTCGACGTTGCGATAGTTTCCCTGTGCGGCCTCGATTGCCGCTTGAACGCCCTGCTGCTTTTTGGCAAGAGACGCATCCTCGTCGTTTATGCGCGTGAGGCGCTTGGCCGTATCGCGCTTAAGGGCCGCCACCTTAGCCTGCTTATCGGCGATGCCTGCCTTCTTCTCCCGCGCAGCCAAGATAAGCCCACGCTGAGGCAGTTCGTCAAACTGCTTCTTCATGCGCATCAAATCAAGGTCGATCTGCTGAAGCCGCAACAAAGCGTCAATCTGCTCACGCGTAACTTCCATGTTCGCACCTCTCCCGTTCAAGCGATACCGGATGAACAACTCCCATGATAATGCTTCAGATGCTAAATCCTGATGACATCGGGAAGCCACCAGTTGGAGCTTTGATCTACAAGAACTATCGCGTCCTCTGAGACGCCCAAGCCAAGGACGGACTGAGCAAGGACGGCAACAAGGGGAAGCTCGCTCACATCATGGCCAAGCTCGATGACGCACAGACCAGCGTGGGATAGGTCAAGCGCATCATGGTATTTAACCTCGCCGCACACAAGGCAATCGGCACCATAGGACAAAGCGTCACGTCCGCAGGGCCCAGCTGAACCCGTAGCAGTCACCACGGTCCTGATCTCCTTGTCAGCATCTCCCCACACGCGAGGGGCGCGCCCGAAGACGGAAAGGCAGCGAGCAGCAAGGGAGGCGAGCGTCATAGGC